>JBJEKR010000020.1:0-5362 GCA_051878735.1 Prevotella sp.
GGTCACTTGATTTACTCTCGTTTCTGGAACAAGTTCCTCTACGACAGCGGTTATTCATGCGCTGACGAGCCTTTCCAGAAGCTGGTAAACCAGGGCATGATTCAGGGTCGCTCAAACTTCGTCTATCGCATCAACGAGGAAGGCAAGGATCACCCGACATTCGTCAGTTCCGGACTTAAGGACCAGTATGACGTTACGCCAATCCATGTTGACGTAAACATTGTCAGCAACGATCAGCTCGACATCGAAGCATTCAAGGCTTGGCGACCTGAATACGAGAACGCAGAGTTCATTCTCGAAGACGGAAAATACATTTGCGGTTGGGCAGTGGAAAAAATGTCAAAGTCGATGTTCAACGTCGTAAATCCAGACATGATTGTTGAAAAGTATGGTGCCGACACATTGCGTCTCTACGAGATGTTCCTCGGTCCTGTTGAGCAGTCAAAGCCTTGGGACACCAACGGCATCGACGGTTGCCACCGCTTCCTCAAGAAGCTTTGGGCGCTCTTCTACAGCCGCGACGACCAATTCCTGCCAAACGACGAGGAGGCAACGCCTGAGCAGCTTAAGAGCATCCACAAGTTGATAAAGAAAGTTTCACACGATATTGAAACATTCTCATACAACACCAGCATCTCTGCTTTCATGATTTGCGTTGGCGAACTGGCTCAACTAAAGTGCCGTAATCGCGATCTGCTGAAAAACCTCGTTGTCCTGATTGCCCCATTCGCTCCTCACATTGCCGAAGAGCTGTGGCACGCTCTCGGTGAGCAAACTTCGGTTTGCGACGCCCTGTGGCCTGTATGCAATGAGAGCTATCTCGTCGAGAGCCAAATGCAACTCACCGTATCCTTCAACGGTAAAGCCCGCTTCCAAATGCAGTTTGCCGCTGATGCTGATAACAAGACGATAGAAGAGGCAGTCCTCGCCGACGAGAAGTCAGCCAAGTATATTGGCGACAAGAAGGTGGTGAAGGTAATCATCGTGCCTAAGAAGATTGTTAATATCGTTATTAAATAAGTTGACGAGTGATAAAATAAGTTGACAAGTGAACAAGTTGACAAGTAAACAAGTTATTTGCGAAAGCTGTAACAACTTGTCAACTCGTCAACTTGCAAACAACTTGTCAACTCGTCAACTTGCAAACAACTTGTCAACTAAAAAATTATGACTCGCCAGGAAATACTATACGAGATAAAGGACTATGTAAACATCACGGTTGGCTTGATGTTATACACGTTTGGATTCACCGTCTTCCTCTTGCCATACGAAATAGTAACAGGAGGAATATCTGGTGTAGGAGCCATCGTCTTCTACGCCACGAAATTTCCAGTGCAATATACGTTCTTCATCATTAACGCCATTCTCATCATTGCTGCGTTGAAGATTCTTGGCTGGAAATTCCTCACAAAGACCATTTACGCCACCTTTGCACTGACCTTTTTTCTCGAAGTGGCGCAAGGCATCGTGGAGCAACCCGACGGTCATTTCTACAAACTTCTTGGTGAGGGCAACGACTTCATGTCGCTTGTCATTGGCTGTATGATAACAGGCTCGGCTCTCGCCATTGTCTTTCTCAACAACGGAAGCACTGGAGGAACAGACATTGTAGCGGCTGTAATCAACAAATTCCACAACATCACACTTGGCAAGGCACTGATAATCATTGATATTTGCATCATCGGAAGCTCACTCTTCATCTCTAATTTCGGACCTATCCAAGACCGCTGCCAAATGGTTGTCTTCGGACTTTGCACTATGGTCATTGAGTGTCTCATGCTCGATTATGTGATGTATTGGCAACGCCAGTCGGTTCAGTTCCTCATTTTCTCAAAGAAATACCAGGAAATTGCCTTCGCCATAACGCGCGAAACCGACCACACGCTCACTATTCTCGACGGTCACGGCTACTGGACAGGCAGACCTACAAAAGTCATTTGCCTTCTTGCCAAAAAGCGTGAAAGCCTTCAGATTTTCCGACTTATAAAGTCAATAGACCCCAACGCCTTCGTCAGCCAAAGCTCTGTAATAGGTGTCTATGGCGAAGGATTTGACGCCATAAAAGTTAAAGTAAAAAAGAAAGAAGAATGAAAATAGTTTTCGCAACAAACAACGCTCATAAGCTCGACGAGATACGACACATTCTCGGCGACAACTTTGAAGTGCTGTCACTCAACGACATAGATTGCCACGACGACATTCCCGAAACAGGTGCAACGCTTGAAGATAATGCTCGCCAGAAGGCTGAGTACATTTACAACAAATATCACCTAAATGTCTTTGCCGACGACACAGGACTTGAAGTTGACGCACTCGGCGGCGAACCAGGGGTGTTTAGCGCACGCTATGCTGCCATTAAAGATCCTGATGCCAAAGGACACGACTCTGAGGCAAACATGACAACACTATTGAAAAACCTTGAGGGAAAGGAAAACCGCAAGGCACGTTTCCGCACGGTAATATGTTTAATTCTTACCACAACACCCACCACTGGTAGGCAGGGTGCTCCCTTCTCTCTATTCGAAGGTATCGTCAACGGTACGATAATAAAAGAGCGTAGGGGAGGGGAGGGCTTCGGCTACGATCCCATTTTCCAACCAGAAGGCTACAAAAAAACATTTGCCGAACTCGGCAACGACATTAAGAACAAAATAAGTCACCGCGCTCACGCCGTGGCAAAACTCGCAAATCATTTAAAGACACTATGAAAAGAAAGCTCCTTTACATTCTCGCACTAATCTCAACAGCCGCCAATGCAGCCATAGGCGACTGGAAAATATACATGTCATACAGCGAACCACAACAAATTGAAAGGGTAGGGGAGCAGCTTTTTGTACGCGCCTCAAACTCCCTATATCTTTACAATAAGGCCGATCAAAGCATACAAACCTTCGACAAAACCACAGGCCTAAACGAAGTGACAATAACAAACATCGGCTGGAACTCCACCGCCAAGCGTCTCGTCATTGTCTATGACAATTCTAATATAGATCTCATTGACCTTCAGGGCAATGTTACAAACATCTCCGACCTCTACAACAAGACAATGACCGACGACAAGACCATAAACAGCATTACAATGAGTGGTCCCTATGCCTATCTCGCAACCAATTTCGGTGGAGTGAAACTCAATGTCAGCAAGGTGGAAATAGCAGAGTCTTATATTCTCGGTTTTCAAGTAAGCAAAATAGGAGTGGACAATACCGACATATATGCCCTAACAACGCAGAACAAGGCCTACAAGGCATCACTTGCCTCAAATCTCATAGACAAGTCCAACTGGACCCAAACCACCTCCTATCCCCAAGATATCTTCGTCACCGATAACTCTGCCTATGAAGAAAACATTGACCTCGTAAAGACCCTTCAGCCAGAAGGTCCACGCTACAACTATTTTGGATTCCTAAAGTTACATGAAAACAAACTCTATTCGTGCAATGGAGGAATGTGGGATGCCTTAAAACCTGCATCAATACAAATATTGGACACAGACAACAACGATTGGACAGTGTTCAACAACGAAGGGATTGGCGAAAAATACGGCATTCGCTATATGGACATACTGACCTTAGACGTTGACCCACGAGATTCAAAGCATGTAATGGCTGGTTCGCAAGCAGGACTGTTTGAATTTTACGATGGAGAAATTGTAAATCATTACAATCACAAGAACAGTCCTATCACTTTTGTACCAGGAATTGAGGGAAATCCAAATTATGAAATAATTTCATCTCTTTATTATAGCAAAACAGGTGACCTATATGTAGCTAATAGCCACACCAAAATACCTATATTAATTTTTGATACCAACGATAAATGGACTACATTCAACAAATCAGAAA
Source organism: Prevotella sp. (assembly GCA_051878735.1). GTDB lineage: Bacteria > Bacteroidota > Bacteroidia > Bacteroidales > Bacteroidaceae > Prevotella. Next base: position 3,843 of record JBJEKR010000020.1, read on the forward strand.
ATATTCAGAACTCAGAGAACCTTAAAATCTTGAATATTAACTCAGACAACAGGCTTTGGGTTTATAGTGCCTATTGGGAGCATCCTGCCATATACTGTTATGATTTTGCTACGGATATTTTTAATGGATATTCAAATTATGTTAATCAAGATGGTACAAATATAGGTGAATATATTCATTGCCAAAATGTGGCAGAAGATCTTGAGGGTAACATGTGGGTTGGATTAAATTATGGTTTATTTTTAATAACTAAACAATATAATATGGATAATCCTGAAAAGGGATTCTATCAGATTAAAGTGCCACGTAACGACGGAACAAACTATGCCGACTACTTGCTGTCAGGAGTGAATATTACGTCAATAGTCATAGATAATGCCAACCGCAAATGGATAGGAACAAACGGAAATGGCATCTATCTCATAAGTGCTGACAATATGGTGGAAGAGCATCACTTTACCACTTCAAACAGTCCTCTTTTGTCTGATATAATACAGAGTATGATTATCGACAACAAAACAGGTATTGTCTATATTGGTACAGAAAAAGGACTCTGTTCTTACCATAGTGAAGCAACACAGACAAACGAAGTAATGGACAGTGACAACGTGTGGGCTTATCCCAATCCTGTCACTCCCGAATATAAGGGAATGATAACTATTACAGGACTTTCGTTAAACTCTGATGTAAAGATAACAACACCAAATGGTGTACTTGTGGCAGAAGGACACAGTACTGGTGGCTCGTTCCAATGGGATGGCAACGACCTTAAAGGCAAACGAGTAGCTTCAGGAGTGTATATGGTAAATACTGCAATGAGTGATGGCAACAAAGGAACAGTATGTAAAATAGTAATAGTAAACTGATCTATATGATTTCCGTTTGTATAGCCACATTTAATGGTGAAAGATACATAAGACAGCAGATCGAGTCTATCCTCAGCCAATTGAAGAGCTACGATGAGATAATCATTTCTGACGACGGCTCAACCGACAATACTGTTGCCATCGTAAAAGCCATTAATGACAAAAGGATAAGAATCATAAACGGCCCTCGTAAACACTCGCCTACATTCAATTTCGAATGTACCCTTAAAGCTGCTAAAGGCGACTACATTTTTCTTGCCGACCAAGATGACGTATGGAAACCCAATAAAGTACAGGTGTGCATGAAATGGTTGCAGAAATATTACTGTGTAATGAGCGATGCGGAAGTGACAGATAGCAACCTGAATACACTGTTTCCTTCGCTATACAAACTGTTAGGTGTAAGACATGGCAAATTATACAACACCATTTGGAAAAACGGCTACACTGGCTGCTGCATGGCTTTTCGTCGCAATGTACTCGAAGCCTCTATGCCTTTTCCAAAGGATATTCCCATGCACGACATCTGGATAGGAAATGTTTCCGCATATAAATATAACGTGAAATTCATATATGACAAACTCGTATGTTTTCGCAGGCATGAAGATACCACATCATGCAACGGCGTGGGTAGTAAATACACAGTATGGCAAC
>JBJEKR010000021.1:0-22719 GCA_051878735.1 Prevotella sp.
GGTGTGGAAATCAACACCTACTCGGTCATCTACGATGCCATCGACGACATTCACGCCGCTATGGAGGGAATGCTTGACAAGGTGAAGAAGGAAGTCGTTACGGGACAGGTTGAAGTGCGTGAGGTTTATCGTATTTCTAAGGTTGGAACAGTTGCCGGTGCCTTCGTAACGGAAGGAAAGGTGCATCGTACGGACAAGGCTCGTTTGGTGCGCGACGGAATCGTAGTTCACACTGGCGAGATAAACGCCCTGAAACGCTACAAGGACGACGTGAAGGAAGTTGCCGCAAACTTCGAATGTGGTATCTCGCTTGTCAACTTCAACGACATTCTTCAAGGTGACATCATCGAGACCTTCACGGAGATTGAGGTACAGCAGAAATTGTGATAATATAGTTGACGAGTTGACAAGTAAACGAGTTATTTGTTTTACCGGTAACGGCTTGTCAACTTGTTAACTTGTCAACCCGTCAACTCGTTAACTAAATACATGACAGAAAAGAACGCATTTGTACGTCAGGTGGCGGAGCAGAAATATGAGTATGGCTTCACCACCGACGTACATACTGAAATAATTGAGAAGGGACTCAACGAGGATGTCGTCCGCCTCATTTCCTCAAAGAAGGGGGAGCCGGAGTGGATGCTTGACTTTCGTCTGCGTGCCTTCCGTCACTGGCAGAAGATGAGTCAGCCAACGTGGGGACACGTTACCGTGCCTCTCATCGACTATCAGGCAATATCATACTATGCCGACCCCTTGGCGCAAAAGAAGAAGCAGGAGAACAAGGAGATTGACCCAGAGCTGATGAAGACTTTCGACAAACTGGGTATTCCACTTGAAGAGCGACTTGCGCTGAGCGGCACTGCCGTGGATGCCATAATGGACTCGGTATCAGTCAAGACGACTTTCAAGGAGAAACTTGCTGAGAAGGGAGTGATATTTTGTTCCATAGGCGATGCCATCAAGGATCATCCACAGCTCGTAAGGGAATATCTCGGCACCGTGGTGCCATACAGCGACAACTTCTTCGCTGCATTGAACAGTGCCGTCTTCAGTGACGGTTCGTTTGTTTTTATTCCCAAGGGTGTGCGATGCCCGATGGAACTGAGCAGCTATTTCCGCATCAATGCCCGCAACACGGGACAGTTTGAGCGCACACTGATAATTGCCGACGACGACGCTTACGTATCCTACCTTGAGGGTTGCACCGCGCCAATGCGCGACGAGAACCAGCTCCACGCCGCCATTGTGGAGATAATAGTCAAGAACAATGCCGAAGTGAAATACTCGACGGTGCAGAACTGGTATCCCGGCGACGAGAACGGAAAGGGTGGGGTGCTGAACCTTGTAACAAAACGTGGCGACCTGCGCGGTGTAAACAGCAAACTTTCGTGGACTCAGGTGGAGACAGGATCGGCAATAACGTGGAAATACCCGTCGTGTGTGCTGCGTGGCGACAACTCGCAGGCAGAGTTCTATAGCGTTGCCGTGACCAACAACTATCAAGAGGCGGACACGGGAACGAAGATGATACACATGGGAAAGAATACGAAGAGTACCATCATCTCAAAGGGAATATCGGCTGGACACAGCCAAAACTCATACAGAGGACTGGTGCGTGCGACGGCAAATGCCGACAACGCCCGCAACTACTCGTCGTGCGACTCGCTGCTTCTTGGAAGCGACTGCGGCGCACATACTTTCCCCTACATGGACATTCACAACGATACGGCAATAGTGGAGCACGAGGCCACGACAAGCAAGATTAGCGAGGACCAACTATTCTACTGCAACCAGCGTGGCATCCCTACGGAACAGGCAGTAGGACTGATTGTCAACGGCTATGCGAAGGAAGTGCTCAACAAACTGCCTATGGAGTTTGCCGTGGAGGCACAGAAGCTGCTCAGCGTCTCGTTGGAAGGAACGGTAGGGTAAAGGTCCACCCCCCAACCCCTCCTTGAGGAGGGGAGATAATGCAACTTTAATATAATAATATAAGGCTCAAGAATGTTAGAAGTAAGAGATTTGTGCGCCAGGATTGGCGAAAAGGAAATATTGAGAGGCATCAACCTCACCATAAAGGATGGCGAAGTACACGCCATCATGGGTCCTAACGGCTCTGGAAAATCAACACTGAGTGCTGTACTTGTGGGAAATCCGCTCTATGAGGTGACTTCGGGAACGGCAACGTTCAACGGCAAGGACCTGTTGGCGATGAAGCCCGAGGACAGGGCACACGAGGGGCTTTTCCTTTCGTTCCAGTATCCGGTGGAGATTCCGGGTGTTTCGATGACCAATTTCATGCGTGCCGCCATCAACGAGAAACGCAAGTATGAGGGCAAGGATCCAATGCCGGCAGGAGAGTTTCTGAAGCTGATGCGTGAGAAGCGTGCCATCGTGGAACTCGACTCAAAGCTTGCCAATCGCTCGGTAAACGAGGGTTTCAGCGGTGGCGAGAAGAAACGCAACGAGATTTTCCAGATGGCTATGCTTGAGCCAAAGCTCTCCATACTTGACGAAACCGACTCAGGTCTTGACGTTGATGCCATGCGCATTGTGGCTGAGGGAGTGAACAAGCTGCACACGCCAGAGACAAGTACCATCGTGATTACCCACTACGACCGTCTGCTGGAGATGATAAAGCCCGACGTGGTGCATGTTCTGTACAAGGGACGCATCGTCAAGACTGCAGGCCCAGAACTTGCCAAGGAAATTCAGGAACGCGGCTATGACTGGATAAAGGTGGAAGCTGAAGGTTGAACGTTGGACATTGAAAGTTGAACATTGAAAGTTGAAATTATAAAGTGAGTAATCAGTATATAGAATTGTATGACGAGTGTCGCTCGATGATTCGGGAACATAGTGCCGACGTGATGAACGCCGTGCGCGACGAGGCTTTCGACGATTTCAAGCGTCAGGGTATTCCTACGAAGAAGCTCGAAAGGTATAAATATACCGACATGACGAAGCTTTTCGAGCCAAACTATGGACTGAACCTTAATCGTCTTGACATTCCCGTCAATCCTTACGATGCCTTCCGTTGCGATGTTCCAAACCTGTCAACGTCGCTCTATTTCGTTGTCAATGATGCCTTCTACAAGAAGAATGACCCAAAGGCACCACTGCCTTCGGGAGTGATCATAGGGTCGCTGAAAGCAGAGGCGGAGAAGAATCCACAGATAATTGGGAAATACTATTCCAAATTGGCAAAAACCAGCGAGGACGGCATAACGGCTCTGAACACCACTTTGGCACAGGACGGTCTTTTCGTTTATGTACCAAAAAATGTCGTAGTTGACCGTGCTGTGCAGGTAATAAACATACTGCGTTCTGACGTTGACCTCATGGTAAACCGTCGTGTGCTGATTGTCGTGGAGGAAGGAGCGGAGGTAAAACTGCTTTTCTGCGATCATGCCGCCGACGACCGAAAATTCCTTGCGACACAGGTAATCGAGGCTTTTGTGGGACGCAATGCGTCGCTCGACCTCTATTGTCTTGAAGAGACCCACGAGAAGAATGTGCGCGTCAGCAACCTGTATATTGACCAGGAAGCCGACAGCCGCGTAAACCACAACATAATAACTCTGCACAACGGCATAACACGCAACCGCACCGACCTCACTTTCAGTGGCGAGGGAGCGGAATGTGTCCTCAATGGCTGCGTAATTGCAGACAAGAACCAAGTCGTTGACAACAATACACTCATCGACCATAAGGTAGGACACTGCAACAGCCACGAGCTATACAAATATGTACTCGACGGAAAGGCTGTTGGAGCTTTTGCCGGTCGTGTGCTTGTTCGCCACGGCGCACAGAAAACCACGTCGGAAGAGCGCAACCAAAACATCTGTGCCACACGCGAGGCGCGTATGTTCACACAGCCAATGCTTGAAATCTATGCCGATGATGTGAAGTGTAGCCACGGTTCTACGGTGGGTCAGCTGAACGATGCAGCGTTGTTCTATATGCAACAACGCGGAATCTCGCAGAAGGAAGCAAAATTGCTCTTGGAGTTTGCTTTCATCAATGAAGTTATTGACACAATGAAACTTGAACCGTTGCGCGACCGTCTGCACCATCTTGTAGAAAAACGATTCCGTGGAGAGTTGAGCAAATGTGAGGGTTGCAAACTGTGTAAATAGTTTTGCGAGATATTAAGTAATAGAAGGAAAGACGTATGCTTGATATAGAGAATATTCGCAGGGATTTCCCGATTCTATCGAGAGAAATATATGGCAAGCCACTTGTCTATCTTGACAATGCAGCCACTACCCAAAAGCCGTTGTGCGTGCTTGATGCCATGCGCGACGAATACCTCAACGTGAATGCCAATGTACATCGTGGAGTCCATTACCTCTCGCAGCAAGCAACCGACCTACACGAGGCTGCACGCGAGACGGTACGACGTTTCATCAACGCAAGCAGCACGAGTGAGATTGTCTTCACGCGCGGCACCACGGAGGGACTTAACCTTGTGGCTTCCTCCTTTGTTGAGGAAATGATGGGCGAGGGCGATGAGGTGATTGTCTCGGTGATGGAACACCATTCCAACATTGTGCCCTGGCAGCTTCAGACAGCCAAGCGAGGCATTGCCATTCGTGTGATACCTATGGACGATGAAGGCAAGCTCGACATGGAGGCTTACGAAGCATTGTTCAGTGAGCGGACACGTCTCGTCAGCGTTGCCCATGTGAGCAATGTACTTGGAACGGTAAACCCCGTGAAGGAAATGGCACGCATTGCCCACGACCACGGTGTACCCATCATGGTTGACGGTGCCCAGTCAACGCCGCATTTCCGTGTGGATATGCAAGACCTCGACTGCGATTTCTTCGTTTTCAGCGGACATAAAATGTATGGTCCTACGGGAATAGGAGTCCTTTATGGTAAGGAAGAGTGGCTCGACCGTTTGCCTCCTTACCAAGGTGGAGGAGAAATGATAGAAAGCGTGTCGTTCGAGAAAACCACCTTTGAGCGTCTGCCGTTCAAGTTTGAGGCAGGCACTCCCGACTATGTGGCGACACACGGTTTGGCAACAGCCATCGACTACATTGAGAGAATAGGCTTGGATAATATCGCAAAGCATGAGCGCGAACTGACGGATTATTGCATGAAACGCCTTGCGGCGATTGAAGGTATGCGTCTCTTGGGCACTGTCCCTGGCAAAGATGCCGTGGTGTCGTTCCTCGTTGGCGACATTCATCATCTCGACATGGGAACACTTCTCGACCGCCTTGGCATAGCCGTTCGTACAGGTCACCATTGTGCCCAACCGCTGATGATACGCCTTGGAGTGCAAGGAACAGTACGCGCCTCTTTTGCACTATACAATACGAAGGAAGAGATTGACGTTCTTGCCAATGGTATAGAACGTGTGTCGAAAATGTTTTGACAGTAAGGCTTATGTTGAAGAACAACTATTACGAAGGCAAGATAGAGGCGGGATGCGACGAGGCAGGGCGAGGCTGTCTTGCGGGCAGCGTCTTTGCGGCAGCCGTCATATTGCCTCCCGACTATCGCAACGAGCTTCTCAACGACTCAAAGCAGCTCACAGAGAAGCGTCGTTATGCCTTGCGTGAGACTATTCAGCACGACGCCGTTGCTTGGGCGGTGGGCATAGTCACACCGGAAGAGATAGACAAGATAAACATTCTCAACGCCTCTATACTTGCCATGCATCGTGCCCTCGACCAACTCAAGGTGCGTCCAGAGGCAATAATTGTTGACGGCAACAGGTTCAAACCCTATGGGAAGCTGCCGCATACCACCATAGTGAAGGGTGACGGGAAATATCTTTCCATTGCCGCCGCCAGCATTCTTGCAAAAACATATCGCGACGACTATATGGACAAGCTTGCCGACGAATATCCACAATATGATTGGCACAGCAACAAAGGCTATCCAACTAAGAGGCATCGCGAAGCCATTAGGCAGTATGGACCAACGCCTTACCATAGGCGGACATTCAATCTCCTTGGAGATACTCAACTATCCTTCGACTTCTAAAACGACAGAATTCATAATTGTCTTTTACTACTTTTACTCCCTTTAACTCCAAAGAATAATGAAATCATTAAGAGAATTATATAGAATAGGCAAAGGGCCATCGAGCAGCCACACTATGGGTCCGCAGTGTGCCGCAAAAATATTCCTTGAGCGCAACTCTAAGGCCGCGTCTTTCGAGGTGACACTATATGGAAGTCTTGCAGCAACAGGCAAAGGCCACCAGACAGACGTGGCAATCATAGGTGTGCTCTCGCCTGTTGCCCCTACCGAACTTATATGGAAGCCGTCAGAGTTTCTGCCGTTTCATCCCAATGGTATGCGTTTCGTGGCTAAGGATGGCGATGGTAACGTGGCTGACGACTGGACGGTGTTCAGCGTTGGAGGCGGTGCCTTGTCGGAAGGTGCCAACGACACTTCCATCGACACTCCTGACGTGTATTCGATGAACACCATGACCGACATAATGAATTGGTGCTACAATAATGGTCGGAGCTATTGGGAATATGTTGACCTTACTGAAGGACCTGAAATCTGGGACTATCTCATGGAAGTGTGGAAGACGATGCAGGCAGCCGTAGAACGTGGAATAAACACCGAAGGAAGACTGCCAGGACCTCTGAACCTCTCGCGTAAGGCAAGCACCTATTACGTCAAGGCATCGGGCTATCAGCGAAACCTTCAGACGCGTGGTCTCGTCTATAGCTATTCTCTCGCCGTAAGCGAGGAAAACGCATCGGGCGGCATTATTGTTACTGCTCCCACCTGTGGCTCTTGTGGTGTCCTTCCTGCCGTTCTCTATCATCTGTCGAGAGGACACAACTTCAGCGACAAGAAGATTATTCATGCCATTGCTACAGCTGGCATTGTGGGCAACGTAGCAAAGCAGAATGCCTCAATTTCTGGAGCCGATGTAGGCTGCCAAGGTGAGGTAGGCGTGGCATGTGCAATGGCTTCGGCAGCTGCTTGCCAGCTGTTTGGCGGAAGTCCTTCGCAGATTGAATATGCTGCAGAAATGGGACTTGAACATCATCTTGGAATGACTTGCGACCCTGTTTGCGGCCTTGTGCAGATACCGTGCATCGAGCGTAACGCCTTTGCCGCTGCCCGAGCACTGGACAGCAACATCTATGCCTCGTTCTCCGACGGCATTCATCGCGTTTCCTACGACAAGGTCATAAGCGTAATGAAACAGACAGGACACGACTTGCCCTCACTATACAAGGAAACAAGTGAAGGAGGATTGGCAACAACGCTTGACGTATAGGCGACATGAAGAAGTGTTATGAAATAGATTATGTGAGATGTGTGCTCATGGCGATAGTAATTCTCGTTCATGTGGTAAACTTCGGCACTTTGCATCCTGACTTCAAGACGAGCATGTTTACATTCTTCATGCCCGCTTTCCTGATCATCACGGGCTACCTCGTCAATGTGGAGAAGTCGGTAAGGGATTTCGCATCGTATCTCTTGCGCATCACATTGTTTTATGTCATCATGGTAACGGCGTTTTCACAGTTGTCGTTGCTGTTGCCCGTAAGAGACGGATTGTCCGAGCCAAGCCTTCAGGCATTGGCCGAAAGGCTTTTCGTAAAGTCAATCGGACCGTATTGGTTTTTCTACGACATGATAGTTTGCGGAATGGCTTATTATGTCGTGTTCCATTTCTTGGGCAAGCGACTCGATGTAGCCTCCCGTCTTGCCTTGTTTGCTTTCGTTCTTTATGTCGAGGCAACCTTTGTTCCATTGCTTACGTTTGGCGATGCCTCGCTTTATTTCATTGGTGCGGCATTGCGGCAGTTAGGTGTGCCGTTCTTAAAGGCGTTCAGGCCTTCCCCTTATTCATTGCTTCCATTCCTTCTGCTCATTATGCAGCGTGACCTTTGGAACAAATGGCTGTGTCTGTTGCTTCCATTCTTTGCCGTGTCGTTTTTGGTTTGGTGTCGTGGAGTGACGCCTGCTAAGGTTAGAAATGTTATGGAATATGTGGGAAGGAACACATTGACTATATACATGTTCCATCCCATATTCACCATGGCATCGAAATACTATTTGCCGTTGTTTTCATTCGATTCCACAGGTATCATTCATGCCGTGGTGACAATAGTGTTAGGCGGTGCGGGAAGTTTGACAATAGCCTACGTTCTCGACAAGGTCAACATGTCAAGACTGTTTGGCACAAAGTCCTTGCTCAGATAAGTTCCTTGGTGAGTATGCTCTCCAGTTTTTCGGCAGAGAGACGAAGCTGGAACTGACCTTTTATAGCAGTGGAAATGGCACCCGTTTCCTCAGAGACTACCACCACAAGACAATCGCTTTCTTGAGACATTCCCATTGCGGCGCGATGACGCAATCCGAGTTCCTTGGGAATGTCCATGTTGTGCGATACAGGTAGAATACACCCCGCCGCCTTAATTCTCTTGTGCGAGATTATCATAGCTCCATCGTGGAGCGGAGAGTTCTTGAAAAAGATGTTCTCTATGAGGCGTTGGTTGATATTGGCATCAATGAGGTCGCCTGTCTTCACGATGTCGTCGAGGGGCGCATCGCGCTCGATGACAATTAATGCGCCGACCTTGCGTTTCGACATGTTCATGCAAGCGAGTACAATGGGAACTATGTGTTCCTTGTTGTGTTCTCGCTCCTTATCCTTACCCGAAGAGAAGATTCTCATCAACATTCTCATGCGCTGGTGGGCGCCGAGATTGTAGAGAAACTTACGTATGTCTTCTTGAAAGAGCACTATCAGGCCGATTACTCCCACGCTGACAAGTTTGTCCATGATGCTTCCCAACAGTCGCATTTCAAGAATCTGCGACACAAAGAGCCACAGAACAACAAACATCAGTATGCCGATGAAAACGTTGAGTGAACTCGACTCTTTCATCAGACGATAGATGTAGTAGAGCATCATTGCGACAAGAAGGATGTCGATAATGTCCTTTATTCCAAATTCGAAAAACATGCGGTAGTAATTTTTATTGTCTCTACGGCTTCCTTTACGTCATGCACTCGCAGAATGGAAGCGCCTTTCTGCAAGGCTATAGTGTGAAGCACCGTGGTGCCGTTAAGGGCCTCGGTAGGATCACTATTGAGGAGTTTGAATATCATCGACTTGCGCGACACACCTACAAGTATTGGCAACTCAAGTGAATTCAGCTGTTCCATCTTTGCCATCAGCGTGTAGTTCTGTTCCAATGTCTTGCCGAAACCAAACCCGGGGTCGAGAATAATGTCCTTTACTCCCAGGTCGCGTAGCTGTTGCGTTTCGCGAGAGAATGCCATGAGCATGTCTTCTACGGTTGGCTTTACCGACATGAGGATGTAGGGAACGCCAAGACGTGCTACCATTCTGAATATTGCGGGATACGGCCCCTCTTCCTTCTCTAAAGGCGTATTGACCACTCCTGTCAGTCCTCCTTCCGAGACGTCGTTAATCATTGCCACACCATATTCCTCAACGGCCATACGGGCTACATCAGGACGAAAGGTATCAACCGACAATACGGCGTCAGGCTGCTCACGTTGCACTATTTCGAGTCCTTTGCGGAGTCGGTGCATCTCCTCTTCCTCACTCACCTCAGGTGCCCCCGGACGAGTAGAGAAGGCACCAATGTCGATAATGGAACCGCCTTCGGCAATTATCTGGTTGGTGCGCTCGGCGATTTCACGTTCCGACTGCTTACGGCTTCCGATGAAGAAGGAATCGGGAGTCACGTTTAGAATGCCCATCACTTGCGGATGGGCAAGACTCATAAGTCGTCCGCCAACGTTTATAGAATACTGCATAATTTGTCGCGCTTGTTTTTATTTACGTGCAAATGTAGTACAAGTAAATCGAAATACAAAATAAAAGTGGCATATTTTGCAAAATTTATCTACTTTCTCTTCGCAGAATGGCTTTTTTGATGTACTTTTGCAAGAAAATGAGAAAAATGGAAATACAACGACTTTATGAGATATACAAGAGTCACCCTGTCATCACTACAGACAGCCGTGACTGTCCTGTTGGTTCAATATTCATAGCCTTGAAGGGAGAATCATTTGACGGAAACAAGTTTGCAGCGTCGGCATTAGACAAGGGCTGCTCATTTGCAGTGATTGACGAGCCGGAATATGCCTCTCTTGATGCGACGGGGAAGATAGATTCCCGATACATTGTCGTCGATGATTGTCTAAAGACATTCCAGCAATTGGCTCTCTGTCATCGACGTCAGTTCCATATTCCTGTCATTGGCATCACTGGAACCAACGGAAAGACAACGACCAAGGAACTCGTCTCTACGGTGCTTTCCGAGCGTTTCAAGGTTCTTTTCACACAGGGTAACTTCAACAACGACGTTGGTGTACCAAAAACACTGTTTCGTTTGACTGATGAACATGAGATTGCCGTTGTTGAGATGGGTGCAAGCCATCCGGGTGACATCAAGACCCTCGTAGAAATAGTTGAGCCGCAATATGGACTTATCACAAATGTAGGCAAGGCCCATCTTCAGGGCTTCGGCTCGTTCGAGGGCGTTGTCCGTACAAAGGGAGAACTTTATGATTTCCTCCGTGGACAAGCAGAGTCAAGAGTTTTTGTCGATGCTGGCAACGAGCATCTAATGGGAATAGCCGAAGGACTGCAGTTGATAAAGTATGGAACGGAAGGAGATGACCTGAAGGTTAGGGGTGAAGTGATTTCTTGTGCACCATTCCTTAGATTCCGATGGACTGACGGTAAGGAAATCCATGAAGTGCAGTCGCACCTTATCGGTAGCTATAACATATATAATATGCTTGCAGCAGTTTGCATTGGCCTGACTTTCGGTGTCAGTGCAGAACAGATTGACCATGCCTTGGAAAACTATGTGCCAAGCAACAACCGTTCACAGTTGACGGAGACGGCAGACAATCATCTTATCGTCGATGCCTACAATGCCAACCCAACCAGCATGATGGCAGCTTTGAGGAATTTCCGCGATATGGAAGTGGAGCCTAAGATGGCTATCCTTGGCGACATGCGCGAGCTTGGCGGTTCAAGTGGCGAGGAGCATCAGAGAATTGTTGATTTCCTTGTAGAGAATGGGATGGAGAATATATGGCTCGTTGGATCGGAGTTTGCCATGACGCAATGTCCGTTCCGTAAGTTCAACGATGTTGAGGAGGTCAAGGCAGAGGTGGCGGCACGGAAGCTGAAGGGATATTACATATTGATTAAGGGCAGTAATGGAATAAAGTTGTCGCAGTTGACATCGCTGTTGTGATGACTTGACGCTCTGCCTAATCAAAAACCGCGAAGTGGAAAACTATTGATTATTGTAAATAGAATAGAAGAACTTAAAAGGTATATAGAAATGAAAAAGACCATTCTTTCCATAGCGTTCTGTACAATATGTGCAGCGACGACATTGGCTCAGGAAGCATTGTGGAGCGGCAGTGAAGTGACATCGCCGGTAGTGAATGCCGACGGAACAGTGACATTTAACATCTATGCGCCCAAGGCTGTAAAGGTCGAGGTGACAGGCGACTTCCTGCCTCCAGTGGAAGTGGATTCCCCTATGGGTAAGATTTCACAGCCAGGATTTGCCGAGCTAAAGGAAGTGAATGGCGTATGGACCTATACCACGACAAAGCTTGCGCCTGAACTCTATAGCTATTCCATACGAGTGAACGGAATGAACATGCTCGATCCTTCCAATGTGTATGTGAATAGGGATATTGCCTCACTGACCAACATCTTTATTGTTACTGCCGCGAAAGGCGACAAGGGCGACATCTATAAGGTCAACGAGGTGCCTCATGGAAACGTGTCGAAGGTTTGGTATGATAGTCCTACATTGAAGATGAAGCGCCGAATGACCATCTATACTCCTGCAGGGTATGACAAGGGCAGAAACTATCCCGTTCTTTATCTCCTGCATGGTGCCGGAGGCGACGAGGATGCGTGGACGACTCTCGGGCGTTGCGCACAGATCATGGACAACCTCATAGCGGCAGGTAAGATTAAGCCAATGGTTGTAGTGATGCCGAACGGCAACACCGACACACAGGCAGCTCCAGGCGAATGGTCGAAGGGAATGTATAAGCCTTCGTTCATGGCAAGCATTAGTCAAAATGCCATTGCAACTATGGACGAGAGTTTTCCCGACATTATTAAACATGTCGAGAGTCACTTTAAGGTAGCCAAGGGAAAGAGGAATCGTGCCATTTGTGGCTTGTCGATGGGAGGATACCATTCTTATGCAACATCGAAGCGCTATCCTGACAGCTTCAACTATATAGGTCTCTTCTCTGCTGCCATTCACATGGGTAACGACCAGCAGTCAACATACGCACAGCTTACTACGAACAAGGATGTTCAGAATCAGTTGGCAAAGCTCTTCGCAGCAAAGCCTGCTCTCTATTGGATTGCCATTGGCAAGACAGACTTTCTTTATCAGCAGAATGAAGACCTACGTAGGTATTTCGACGAAAAGGGTTATCCTTATGAGTATAGAGAGACCGATGGGGGACATATCTGGCGTAATTGGCGTATCTATCTGACAGAGTTTGCGCAGAAAATATTTAAATAGCGTCATTGACTTTTTATGGAAACAGCGAGTCAGACGGCTTGAAAATGCAATGAAATAAATTTTTCTTGCAAAAACTGCACGTGTTTAAAAAAAAAAGTGTACCTTTGCAAACGATTTGCGGGATGTAGCGCAGTTGGTAGCGCACTACGTTCGGGACGTAGGGGTCGGGCGTTCGAGTCGCCTCATCCCGACCTTAAAACAAAAAAAGTGACTGTTTGCAGTCACTTTTTTGTTTGTCTTATTTCTTGTACTTTGCAGCTTGACTATTAATAAGGTCAAAGTCGTCGAAATAGTTTATCTGCATCGCCTTGCGTACCTCGTCCATTGTCTGGGCAGCGGTTTCCCTGGCTTTCTCCGTTCCTTTCTTCAGAATATTGTATATCTCCGGAATGTCCTGTTCGAACTCGTGACGGCGCTGGCGCATTGGTTCGAGGAATTTGTTAAGCACTTCATTAAGGAACTTCTTGCACGTTCCGTCGCCTATGCCTCCGCGAACATAGTGTTCCTTCAGCTCTTCCAAATTCTTGTATTCTGGCCAGAAAGCGGCAAAATCCTCATCGGTGCTGAAAGCCTCAAGATAGGTGAATACGGCGTTGCCCTCAAGGTGTCCCGGCTCGTCCATGCTCATTCGAGGCTCGCCATTCGACATCTTCTTAACCTTCTTCCATACATCGTTTGCAGAGTCGCTGAGATAGATGCAGTTGCCTAAGCTCTTGCTCATTTTCTCCTTGCCGTCAGTGCCTGGAAGACGGCGTGCCGTTGCGTTCTCGGGCAGCATTATCTCTGGCTCAACAAGAACAGGAGCGTATGTCTGGTTGAAGCGGCGCACGAGTTCGCGTGTCACTTCCAGCATCGGTTCCTGGTCCTCTCCTGCTGGAACGGTAGTGGCCTTGAAGAGCGTTATGTCGGCAGCTTGGCTCACTGGATAGCAGAAGAAGCCAAGTGGAATGTTTGCCTCGAAGTTTCGCATCTTTATCTCAGTCTTTACCGTTGGATTGCGCTGTACGCGACTTACGGTTATGAGATTCATCAAATAGGTGGTAAGTTCAGCCAACTCAGGTATCTGGCTTTGGATAAACAAAATGCACTTCTCGGGGTCAAGTCCTGCTGCCAGATAGTCGAGTGCTACCTCAATGATGTTTTGGCGAATTTTCTCAGGATTGTCGGCATTGTCGGTCAGTGCCTGAACGTCAGCCATGAAAACAAACATCTTGCTGAAATCTCCTGCGTTCTGCAGTTCTACTCTCCGGCGCAGAGAGCCAATATAGTGTCCCAAGTGGAGCTTTCCGGTTGGGCGGTCGCCTGTAAGGATTACTTTTTCCATATATGTTATTCTTTTATTTTCTTTTTGTGGTGCAAAGGTAGTGTAAATCGAAGACAATACAAAAAAAAAGTCCAAAAACTTTTATTTTTATTGTTGAGATGCAACCTACCTTATTTAAAGGTAGTGCAAAAAATCGATTAAGCGAAGGAAATGATAATTTATTTTCTTTTCTGAGCGTGAGATTTTATTCAAATCGATGACAATACACGATTGTGTCTTAATGGAACAATCTTCAGGAAGTAACAAAACTTTTGTTTTTACCTATACTACCATATATCAATAGCCTCTACGCTCATAACGTTGCTCTCCTTTATGCCGCTTGCCGACGTTATTTTTACTGTACTCGTCGTGTATGGCGGTATGGTGAAACGGCGACATGCCTGCTCGTCCATTTTTCCATTGCAGGTATAGAGCAATCCGTTGACCGTCATCTGTGTCCCCCGTTTCATGCCGCGCAGCGTCACGCGTGCCCAACCGTGGAATGGGAACGGCGAGAGATAGGTGAGTGTCGTTGGCGAACTATGTACCAATCTGCATGAATATGTCTTTCGTATATATTGAGGACGGTATGGCATGGCTTTCTCATTGCCACGGCTCGGTTTGGTAGGTTTCAATAGTGGTAATGGAATGTTTCCAAAGTTCCAGTTTGAAAGAGCGTTTCTTGAATCTATTGTTTCCGTCTCTTTCGTCAAGTCGGCAGACATGTTGGGTACAACGGCATAAAGCCAGTCTTGCCCCATGTCGTAGTAGAATGGAGTGCCGTCAGCTTTTGTACCTTCCACAGTGAGTGATAGTTGCTTGTCGTCATAGCCCGTGAGAAAAGGGGAGTACCATACGGCAATGGTGCAGTCGGCATCTTTGATGAAAGGCGTTATCTCGCATGTCAACTGTCGCAGTTCCGTGTCGTTATTGCTATATGGCGCCAGTACATCGGTAGTGGCAATGTAGCCGTTCACGTATATGATTATGCGCCCGTTGCTTACCGCACTGATAAACGCCCTTTCAGGACATTGCTTAAAATCGATGGTGCGAAGGAACCATATTTGCGACTCTCGGCAAGAGTCGTCGGCAGCGATCCATTCGCGAGTCCATTCGACGGCACTTGCCGATGCCATATTGATTATCGTCATTATTACGATAAGAATGAGCCGTATCATATTATGCGCTGAACAGTGTCAGCCTTTGTCTTTATTGTCTTTGTCTTACCGTTTACTACTATGTTTACCTTTCCGTCACAGCGTGACTTTATGCTCAGCTCCGTCACTTGTCCGTTGCTCCAGGTCATATTGACGGTATGACCTCCACGAGCGCAGATGCCGCTGACCTTACCCTCGCTCCATTCTGCAGGCAATGCGGGTAGCAGTGTGATGGTGGAACCGTCGCTTTGAAGTAGCATCTCGCATACTCCTGCCGTTCCTCCGAAATTGCCGTCAATCTGGAAAGGAGGATGCGCATCGAAGAGGTTTGGATAAGTGCCTCCTGAATGTCGGCGGTCGGGGCCTTGATATCCGTCGGGACTGACGTAGGTCAGGAGTTTCTGGAAAATGTTGTATGCCTCCTTTGCCTTGCCCAGTCGAGCCCATAGGTTTATGCGCCATCCCGTACTCCACCCCGTAGTATAGTCACCTTTTATTTCCAGTGTCTTCTCGCAGGCTTTGAGTAGTTCTGGCTGGCTGGCTGTGATGTGCGTGCCTGGATAGAGTCCTATCAGATGTGACTGATGTCGGTGCTGCCAGTCCCAATCCTCCCAATCGTAGTACCATTCCTGCAGGTTGCCCCTGCTTCCAATGGTGTAGGGGTGCAGTTTTTCGGTTGCCTCTTTTATTTGTCGTTGCAGTTCGTCGTCACACCCCATTGTGGCTGCTGCCGCCAAGGTGTTCTTGAACAACTCGCGGATGATGGCGAGGTCTGCCGTACCGCCATAGCAGGTCATGCCATGGTAGCCGTCGGTGGTCTTGTATTCGTTCTCTGGCGAGGTTGAAGGAGCCGTGATGAGTTCTCCAGGCTTCTTTGGATTCTCTATGAGCCAGTCGAGGCAGAACTCTGCCGCTCCCTTCATTAGTGGATATGCAACAGTCTTGAGATAGTCAAGATCCATGGTGTAGAGATAATGTTCCCATAGCGCGTTGACAAGCCATGCGCCACCCAAATTCCAGTTTGCCCATTCTGGTTTCTCGTTCTTCTCGCCCACAGGGTTCGTCATGGCCCAGATGTCGCTGTTATGGCTTGAGCACCAGCCTCGGTTGATGCCGTAATAGTTCTTTGCGGTGAAAGCTCCATTGGCAGCAAGTCCTCTGATGAATCCGTCAAGGGGTTCGGTCAACTCACTGAGATTGGCAATTTCTGCCGGCCAATAGTTTTCTTCGAGATTGATGTTCACCGTATAGTTTCCGCGCCACGGCGACCACAGGTGTGGAGTCCAGAGGCCTTGGAGGTTGGCCGGTACGCTTGGCGTTCGTGAACAGCTGATGAGCAGATAGCGTCCGTATTGTGTGTATAAAGTTTCAAGATACGTGTTTCCGCCCTTGTTGTTGCTGTAGTCGAGAAGTTGTTGTGACGTGGTACGTTTATCGTCGTAAACGGCGTTGCCAAGTCTCAGCTTGAAACGACCGAAGAGGTCAACATAGTCACTCACATGGCGGTTGCGTAGCTGCTCATAGCTGAAATTGACGAGATGCCATGCATCGTCGGCCGCATTGGCAAGATACTCCGCACCTTGTTTTACAGGGTGTTTGTCGTAGCCATTGAAGCTTGTCTGATTGACGAAATATATTGTGGCTGTCGTGGCTCCAAGAATTGTAATGGTTGAATCCTCGGCATGAACCTCTCCCATGTCAACAGAAGCTTTAAGTATCGAGCAGAAATGTATTGAGTGCATCTCGTCGCCTGTGGCATGTCCTGTGATGGTGAGTTGACTTGCCGTTGCTTTCGCTGCATGTGGTGTCTTGCCGCTGATGGTTATTCGGCAGTTTACCATTCCCGTTTTGCTCGATCTTAGCTTGATGGCGATTACCTTATCGGGATTGGAGGCAAAATATTCGCGGTCGTAAGTCACGCCGTTAAGGGTATAACGGTCGCGGCAGATGGCTTGGTTCAGGTCCAGCTCGCGATAGTAGCTTGTCGGCGTGCTGACGAGTGCCCTACCTCTTGGCCTCGTCTGCTCAATGTCTTCTATCTGCATTGTCAGCAGTGGTTGATAGAACTGCGAGTTGTGTCCTTGAACATTTAGTTGCAATGAGTCAGCCAGGGCATAGTCCTCGTTGAAGAGGGCTTTCCTAATCTCTGGAATCCAGCGTGAGGCTCCGGCATCTTCGTTGTGGTCAACAGGCTGGCCTGTCCACATCGTAATGTCGTTAAGATGTATGATGTTGGTGTCTGTCCCTCCATAGATTAGTGCTCCAAGCTTGCCGTTGCCTATGGGTATTGACTCTTCAAAAAAATCCGCTGGACGGTCGTACCACAGCTTCAACGGCATGTCCTGTGCCGTAGTGCATAATGAAATGAGTGTAAGTAATAAGGTAATAGCTGTTTGTTTCATAGTTTTTTTTATCTTAATGTGGAATGTGGAGAGAGAATGTTTCATTGTGTAGTTTCTGCCTAAGACCAGGCCTTCACAAATCTCACTTCTCTCTCCACATTCATCTTTATTATGCGTCTATATTGGCATAAGTTGCATTCTTCTCGATGAACTCGCGGCGTGGCTCCACGTCGTCGCCCATAAGCATTGAGAAAATCTCGTCGGCTTCGGCAGCGTTCTCGATGGTCACCTGCTTCAACAGTCGTGTCTCTGGGTTCATGGTGGTCTCCCATAGCTGTTCGGGGTTCATCTCGCCGAGACCTTTGTATCGCTGGGTGTGGATTGTCTTTCCGTCCTCTACGCCGTTGCCCCACTTGTCGAGGAATGCCTGACGCTGCTGGTCGGTGTAGCAGTATTCCTTCGCCTTGTTCTTGTAGGTGCAGAGGTAGAGTGGAGGCGTGGCAATGTAGAGGTGTCCCTCCTGAATTACTCTTGGCATGAAGCGGTAGAAGAGTGTCATGATGAGCGTGTCGATGTGTGAGCCATCGACGTCGGCGTCGGTCATGATGATAATCTTGTCGTAGCGCAGCTTGTCGATGTTGGCCTCCTTGTCGCCTTCGCCGTCAACGCCAAAACGCACGCCGATGCTCTGAATGATGTTCATCACCGACTCGCTCTCGAACACCTTGTGCCACATCACCTTTTCCACGTTGAGAATCTTTCCTCTCAATGGTAGGATGGCTTGGGTGTATCGGTCGCGTCCCTGCTTTGCCGAGCCGCCGGCTGAGTCACCCTCGACGAGGAATATCTCACACTCTTTCGGGTCCTTGTTCGAGCAGTCGGCAAGTTTTCCTGGCAGTCCGCCACCCGTCATCGGGTTCTTGCGTTGTACGCTTTCGCGTGCCTTGCGTGCAGCGATACGAGCCGTAGCTGCGAGAATCACCTTGTCGCAAATCTGCTTCGCCTCCTTCGGGTGCTCTTCAAGATAGTAGGTAAGTGCCTCGCCTACTGCCTGTTGCACGGCTCCTGCCACCTCAGAGTTTCCGAGCTTAGTCTTAGTCTGTCCCTCGAACTGCGGCTCAGCCACCTTTATCGAGATCACTGCCGTAAGTCCCTCGCGGAAGTCCTCGCCGGCAATCTCTATCTTTGCCTTCTCTATCTGTTTTGCAATGGCTGGGTCGGCGTCGGCATACTTCTTCAATGTACGGGTGAGTGCCATGCGGAAACCTACGAGATGCGTACCGCCCTCAATGGTATTGATGTTGTTCACATACGAGTGGATGTTCTCCGTGTAGTCGGTGTTGTACATCACTGCAACCTCGATAGGCACTCCCTGCTTTTCAGTCTTCAAGTATATCACGTCGTCGAAGAGATGGGTGCGGTGGCGGTCCACATAGCGCACAAACTCCTTCAGTCCGTCCTTTGCGTGGAACACCTCCTGGCGTGTCTTGCCTTCCTCGTCGGGACGCATGTCGGTCAGCGTTATGGTGATGCCCGCATTGAGGTATGCCAGTTCGCGCATACGCTTGGCAATGATGTCGTATTTGTATGTCGTCGTGGTAAATACCGTTGGGTCTGGCCAGAATTGCTGGCGCGTGCCGCGCAGGTCCGTCTCGCCCACTACCTTCACAGAATAGAGAGGCTTGCCCTTTTCGTATTCCTGCTGATAAATCTTGCCGTCGCGGAACACCTGCGAGAGCATTCTTGTTGACAATGCGTTAACGCAGCTCACGCCCACGCCGTGCAGACCGCCGCTCACCTTGTATGAACCTTTGTCGAATTTACCTCCTGCATGAAGCACGGTCATGACCACCTCAAGAGCCGACTTGTGCAGCTTCTCGTGTTCGTCAACTGGTATTCCTCGGCCATTGTCCTGTACCGTGATGGATTCGTCTTCGTTGATGGTCACTTCAATGTGTGTACAATAGCCTGCCATGGCCTCGTCGATGGAGTTATCGACGGTCTCGTTTACGAGGTGATGCAGACCTTTTTCGCTTATGTCGCCTATATACATGGCTGGGCGCTTTCGCACAGCTTCCAATCCCTCGAGTACCTGTATGTTACTCGCAGAGTAATTACTTTCTTTAGTTATGTCTTCTGCCATTTCTTTTTATAGTCAAATTTATTGCGCAAAGTTACAATAAAAATCTGAAATGGAGAAATATTTGGAGTGAAAAATACAAAAAAGTATAAAAACAAAAACAGGTCACGTTTTTATGAAACGTAACCTGTATTGCGTATAGCGGTTGTTCTGATTTATCCCAGTTTGTTGATGTGAAGAGCGAGGCTCGATTTGATGTTCGCAGCCTTGTTCTTGTGGATGATGTTTGTCTTCGACAATTTGTCCAGCATCTTCTGTACACTTGGATACAACTTCACAGCCTCTTCCTTGTCTGTGAGAGCACGCAACTTGCGAACAGCGTTGCGCATCGTCTTTGCATAATACTTGTTATGCAGCGCCTTTTTCTTGTCCTGGCGGATTCTCTTTAATGATGATTTGTGATTTGCCATCTTGTTATTTATTCTTTTTTTCTATTTTCGTAGTCCCTAGGAGAGTCGAACTCCTCTTTAGAGAATGAAAATCTCTCGTCCTAACCGATAGACGAAGGGACCAATCGTCGATTTAGCGGGTGCAAAGTTACGGCTTTTATTTCATTCCCACAAATATTTTCGTGGAAAAATTCATTATTTTGCTTTTTTTTTCTCATTTCCACACCCATTTAAGCCTTTTTTGTGTATCTTTGCCACCAAAATCATCACTCATAGCAACTTAAAGGCGTGATATGCAGATAAAAACGAAGGCCATCGTGCTACATTCTTTCAAGTACAACGACAACCGTCTGATTGTCGATTTCTACACTCTCGACTGTGGAAGACTTTCTGTGGCAGTAACGGTGTCGAACAGCAGAAAGGCAAAGTTTCGGAAGACGCTTTTCGCGCCGCTCACCTTATTATATATAGAGATTGACGTGCGCCAAAGGACTGGCTTGCAGAAGCTCCTCAACTCGTCAATTCTCTACCCCATGTCATCGATACCATTCTGTCACGACAAGACCGCCATCGCCCTCTTCATTGCAGAGTTCCTCTACCATGCCTTGAAGGGCGAGCAGGCAAACCGTCCGATGTTCGACTACATTGCCGACAGCATCCAGTTTCTCGACCTTGCCGACGCAAGCTATGCCAACTTCCATGTCGTCTTTCTCCTTCGCCTCTCTCTCTTCCTTGGTTTCATGCCAAACATTGAGGATTACGCCGAAGGCGACATCTTCGACCTACGTGGCAGTACCTTCGTCAGTGTCGTGCCGCCTCACAAGGACTATCTCAACGTCATGGAGTCGGCACTGATAGGAACGATGATGCGAATGAACTTCCGCACAATGCACCTCTTCCGTCTCTCCCACGCCGACCGCAACCGCCTTCTCGACATTCTCATCGATTACTATCGTTGCCATCTTCCCGACTTCCCGGAACTAAATTCCCTTCCCGTACTTCGGGAATTGTATAGCACATGACCCGATTATAGAGTGTACGGAAGCTTCTACACTCCCTCTATCACATGACCATAACCGTCAAAATTGTCCTTAAAAGACGCTTGTCGCGTAACATGTTCCTATAAGTGGTAGTCGTTTTTCTTTACAGTTGAGTAATTTTGCAAAAGAAAGATCGTCGCAGCGCCTTGTTGCAATCCAACACTCACATTCGGTTTTCATATAGGTTCAGCAACCTATTTTTCTGCACCAATTTCTACGATTTGACCGTTTCGCTCCCCTTTTTCAGTCCCCATTGCCTATTGAGCATGCGTCGGCTGACGATTTCTGTAAGGCTCTGTAAGGTGTGTCAGTTGGGGAATATTTGTTAGTCAGTTGACGAATTTGTTTTTGTCAACTGACTAACAAAAGTCGATGCCGTTTTTATGCCATTTTGCCAGCTATTATGCCATTTAGGTAAACAAGCGTGTCAATTAGTAGAGAGTTTTCGTCTTTAATTATATAAAATTATATAATACATATTATATTATCAGATATTAATTATATATATTATTATAATAATTATTTTTACATTTTACTTCTCTCGCTTCCTCCTCTTGCCTGAACTTGCCTAAACATAATGGCATAATGGCATGACAGGTAGTTTATTTCACTGCAATCTTCATGCTCTCGCAGCCTATCTTCGTCACCACTACGCTACCGCGCTGTGCTGCGAACTGTGCCGTTCCGTTCATCGACTTAACTGTTCCCAGTTCCTTGCCATCGGTGGAATATGGACATAAATTCGTTTAACTACTGCTTGGTCCCTGTTTTTTCTTATCCGAATCCCCTGCTCCTCGGCACAATGTCAATCAGAGTGTTCAGGGCAAGGTTCTTGTCCTGACTCCTTTTCAGCTCTCTCTCCAGCCTTTAAACCTGCTTTTGGAGGGCTGCTACGAGTGTTCCCTAATCTGTCCCGTGGATTGATTTCTTAGCCATTTCCATATTTTTATGTGCGTTATACGGCGGCAAAGATACGCATTTTTCGTGAATCTCCAAAGGACTAAAGCGCGTATTTAACCAACTCGAAAGAGTATTTGCATTAGGAAGCCCGTATTTCGGCTGATTTCCTTACGAGACTTGCCACTTTGCATGTACTCGATGCAGATTGCGCGCTTAAAAGCGTAACAGAATTTTGTCAACTCATAAAATCTAATTTTTAACATTAATGGTGCTTATGAGCCAACCTATTTCAGTACAAGACAAAGCAGCTAACTGTCGTGTGCATTTAACGCCTGTTTCAATCCACGCTCCCACGTGGGGAGCGACGAGATGGACAATGTTGGTATGCAGCCCGTATATGTTTCAATCCACGCTCCCACGTGGGGAGCGACTGCCTTTCGGGTGTAGCTTGACACATACAGCGGGTTTCAATCCACGCTCCCACGTGGGGAGCGACTGGTAACGTTTGAGTACAACGACCATCCAGAATGGTTTCAATCCACGCTCCCACGTGGGGAGCGACCAATAGAGGAATTAATACCATTTATCAAAGACAAGGTTTCAATCCACGCTCCCACGTGGGGAGCGACTTCAATGTCCTACGACAAGTTGGTCGAGATTCAGTTTCAATCCACGCTCCCACGTGGGGAGCGACCCAACGACCGCCACAGTAGAGGCTTATGTCAAAGTTTCAATCCACGCTCCCACGTGGGGAGCGACTGATTACCGATTCCGACACTCTTCTTGCACTGGAGTTTCAATCCACGCTCCCACGTGGGGAGCGACTGAACAAAGTATTATCTTTCCTTCTCCTCATACTGTTTCAATCCACGCTCCCACGTGGGGAGCGAC
>JBJEKR010000022.1:0-22692 GCA_051878735.1 Prevotella sp.
CCGTATTTCTCTGCCAGCTTGCGCTTCTCTATGCGCTGTGCGTAGGGATGGCACTCCATCTGCATTATTACAGGTCTTATCTCCGTGGAGTCCACACACCACTGAAACCATTGTTCTGCTCCAGGCACCTCAAAGTTGCTCAGGCCAAGTGCACGCACCTTGCCCTGCTTCACTGCCATCTCCAAGTTGTGCCACGCCGCCTTGATGTCGCCCACAGGTTGATGTGGATAAACGAGGTCGATGTAGTCGAGATTCAGACGGCGAAGCATACGGTCGATGGCTGTCGGGTCGGCATATTCCGACGGCCATATCTTGCTCGTCACCCAGATGTCCTCACGCTTGCAGCCACCCTCAGCAATAAACTCATTCACAGCATCGCCCACACCGCGCTCGTCCATGTAGGCATGAGCCGTGTCGATATGTCTGTAACCAGCACGCAAGGCAGTAAGTATGGCCTCCTTGCAAACCTCGTTGGAAGGCACGTTGAATGTTCCTATGCCAAACTGCGGCATCTCTACTCCATTGTTAAGTTGGACCATTGGGCCCTGTGCGTATGCTGCCATCATCGCGAGGCAGCACACCATTATTGTAAAAATCTTCTTCATGACAGTATAGTTTTTGCTGCAAAGTTACAACAATCTCCGAAAGCTACATTACACAGATTTCGGAGATTATTTCCAATTTTTCGGTTATTGCGCCTCATTTGAAGATGCTGTAGGACACGCCAAAATTGAAGAAAGGCTGTGCCTTGCGGTCTTGCTCGATGATGGGGTCAGAGCCACCTTCCTCGCCGTTGGCTTCAATTCCCTTTCTGTTTTTTGTAAATAAGCCTGCCTTTATGGGAGCTGACAGCCCCATGCGTGCTGGCGCGACACTCTCCGCAATCTAACCTGTGCATTCTTCTATGGCATTGGCAGCCATCTCTATCAAATGTCGGGCAGCACGAGCCTTTCTAATGAGGTTTACATAATGAGACGTTTCATGAATGAACTGAAGGACAACTACAAGCGCGAGCGTAAAGTGGGGTTCTATGCCGAGCGGCTGAACATCACTTCCGGCTATCTTTCCTACATAATAAAAAATGTGAGTGGCAAGCTGCCCAAGCAATTGATTGATGAATTTGTCACCAAAGAAGCCTGCGCCCAACTGAAATGTATCTCACGTACCGTACAGCAGAGAAGCAACGACCTGAACTTCCCCTCCCAGTCTTTCTTCGGAAAGTATTTTAAGAGAGTCATGGGTTGTTCCCCCTTGGCATACAAGGAAAACAGTTGACCATTCCTGTCCAAAATCAATGTCATTTGCCAACAACTTTCAATCCGCAAAATCCAAGGATTGGTACAATGTATGTTTTTAATGGCCTTTCCTTGTCGATATGGCGGTATTCTTTTTCTTGCTCTTCTGAGCTGAATACAGTGGCAAAGCCATTGCTTTCATAGAAGCGGAGTTGTAAGCATCGACAAGCACATATCGGCAGCCTGTTTTGTTGTATGGGTCGAGAAACCAATATTTGATATTCTCTAAAACATCACTACCAATATGCTTAGAACGGAAACTTAATGAGACTCCTAAACGAGCCACAAGAACCGCAGGATAGTCTTTTAGTGATTTTGTGTGTGGTATATGTGACTCAATTTTCTTCCTTCTGGCATTTGGCAAATCGCTTACTCTTATACCTGCATTGGCAAGGGTAAAGGCATAAACTATTGTATGTGGTTCTTGGTCAAGTCTATAGCAATACGTCTTCCCCAATAACTGTTTGTCGTATGCAAAACAATCGTTGGTAAAAAAGTCGTCAAGGTCAAGGTTTCCACAGTTGAAGCCTTCAAGTTCCTTTGGCTCATTGACAGAAAACAGTGAGCAATGTTCTTTCAAAAAACTCATCTTCTTCCTAAAAGGGCTTTAGCCAACATTTCGTGCAACTTGGCAAATTCTTTTCAAGTATTGCCTCGTCTGCCTTTTTCTCTTCCTCCGAGCGATTAAGATACCGCTCATAGTTTGCCTGTGCCTCTGCTTCAAATCGCTGAGCCACTTCGCCTGTCAGTACTGGTATGGATGCTATCGGTAATGTCATATCTTTACAATTATTACTTTCCGATTTATGCAAAGGTTGTCAGAAAATCTCATAACAAGTAGGTTTTTGCGATTTTATTTATTAAACAACGTGAAAGCGTTAACGTTAACTGTTAACTCGTTAATCGCAACGTAAACGTCAGTTGCTGCCGCCACTACAACCGCAGCTCCATCGGCATCTCTCCACTTATGGCTCGCCTTGTCTCGTTGAATTTTTTGCATTATCTTTATGCGCCAAGGTGATTAACTTTATGATGAATGGTGTCTGTCGCCCTGTTCACTTGGCTTTTTTACTGTAAGTGGCTTAATTTCTATGCCTTCTGGTTATTGGCCTGCTTCAGATCCATCAGCGACACGTTCTCGTTGCGGTATCGGGCATTGGGATTCTTTTCCGTTCCGTCGGGCCATGTTCCGTCTTCAATCTTCTTGAACTGTATCGCCTTTTGCGGGCAGTTCTGAATGCAAGCGAAACAAAACTCACAGTCGCCTTGCGTCCTTACGCCTCGCGAAGTAAGGTCGTAGTTGCCTCGCGGACATACGTAAGTGCATATTCCGCAGTCAATGCAGGCATCGGTTACTGTAAAATATTTCTCCGCCTTCATCAAGAAGCCTACCTCAGGGTCAAGTCCACTCAATCGCATGAATCCCTGGTGCTGCTCGCGCTCCTCTTGACTGACTGGTTCGTGCCAGCGGCGGCGACTGCCGATGTCAGCCGTTATCTTTGCAAGGTTTTCGGGAATGTGCTTGTCTATCTTCATCTGCTCGTTCATGTCGAAGTTTGGCAACCAGTTATCGACCATGATTAGTGTGCCTATGTAATCGAAGGCATTGTCCGCTTTTTTCGATATTCCATCCCATATCTCTACGGCATTGCATTTGCGCATGCCGTAAGTAAGTACAGCAAACTTGTAGTCAGCTTTCAGCCGAGCCTTCTTGACGAACTGTCGCACCATATATGGAGGCATGTGCCCATAGATGGGATATACCAGTCCTATCTCGTCAGCCTCTATCTCAAACTGCTTCTTTCGCATAAGTTGCGGTATGCAGAGTGTCTCTCCTTCCTTGCCGGCCAGTTGGCGTGCAATGTATAGGCAGTTGCCCGTTCCTGTGAAATACAATACAATTCTCTTTTTCCTTCCCTTGATACAAGAAGTAAGGACGGATGCACCCGATGTTGCCATCACAGTGGCTAATGCTGCACTTCCCATAATCTTGAGAGCAGTGCGGCGTGACATGTCTTTTGTTTCCATAGTGTATGATAGCTAAATTATTGTTTCCTTAATTTCGTCACGGCTTTCTCCAGCGACTCAGTAGGTTCTATTATGTTATAATCTTTCCAAAAGTCCTTGTCCCAGTTTTGCTCTGCCTCGTCGCTGAAAAGGCTTTTGTTGCTGTACGACTCGCTCAGCGGTATTCGCTTTGACGCATCGTTTTCTACATCAACAACAACCATTTCTGCCGTAGCGGTATATGCCGACGAGAACAGGCGTCGTTTCCAATCGCACTTGAAGCGTATGGTGTTCCTTATATAATCAAGATATGACCTTTCGCCATGTTGTCGATAGGCAACAACGAAACTCGATTCCTTGCAACGGAAGCGTAAGCCGACGGGCTTTTTCATCAGCACCGTCTTGTTGGCTTTTTCCACGTCGCTAACGTCAAGCGACATTTCCGCACGAGTTAGGCAAAGGCTTTGGCTGTCAATATACAGCAATCCGGAATAAAGAGGATAATCCATACAAACCATCGGCTTGAAACTTACGACATAATGTAAACGGTCGTTGAGCATTTCCACATGCTCGTGTTTGAAGGAGAAGAACGACAACTCCTTATCGTAGAATATTGCCTCCCCGTTCTTCACGATGTCAAGATAGATGGCAAGCATTGGGCCTCCCTGTATCTTTACAGCCAATGTGTCCTTGGCCTTTTGGCTTAACAGCTTTCGTCCACGCAACATTCTCACCCTGTCTTTTATCGCCGTGCGCTTTTTGTAGCCATCCTTATAAACGTCCATCACACCCTCTGAGATTCCTACGAAACGGCTACCCTTCATAATGGTCTCGCGATAGAACATATTTAGTGTGGCGGGGAATGGAGGATAGTTTATGTCGATCTTTTTCAGAGCCTCTTTGACAAGTGTCTTGGCATCGCCGCCATATACTGTAACTTCACTGAGGATTCGGGAAATCGGATTAAGGTATATCGTCGATTCGGCATTGCCGCCGCATAGGTCCTTCCATGCCATTTTCCTGTTGGCATATCCGAGACACGAAAAGCGCACTCCTCCCGTTGCGTCTTCCTGTTTTATTTTTAGGGAGAACACTCCGTCGGCATTGGTGACGGTGCCAATGTCTTTCCCTGATATGTATATGTTTACATTGGCAAGCCGCTTCTTCGTGCTGACGTCTTTTACAACACCCTTTAGCGTAACTATGCTGTCGGAACATTGCATGTTGTCTGCAGCGATATGCAATATCCCTAAGCACAGGATCAAGATAATCAAAACCGACCTTTTCATATCATACATTGTATTTTCTGCAAAGATACGAAAAATTATCGAAATATGCATAAAATATATTTCGGGAATTATTACCTTTTTTACGGAAAAGATGGTGAAGTCGGGATTTAAATAATCCAACGTTGCGTTTGGTGAAGCGCAACGTTGGATTGAATTTGCCCTAACGTCAAGGATAATTGGGCGAGATGTTACTTTTCTCAACTTCCGCAAGTAACAAGGTCCACAACAATCGGGATATTCCGAGTGCTTGCGGAACTAAATTACTTTTTCTTCAGTAGATTAAGCGGCTCGATGGGAGAGAGGACATCGGTGGTCTTCTCTGTGTATTGCTTCAACTGAGCTGTTGCGGTGCAGCGCACGTCGGCTATGTTGGCGGCAAAGCTGAAGGTGTATTTTCCCGCTGCCGTGAGCCACTGGGCGTTTTGCTCGTCGTATGAGGCGAGGTCGCGGACGGGGATTTGCATCGTCAGTGTCTGGCTCTCACCTGGAGCAAGCGAGCGTGTCTTGGCAAATGATTTCAGTTCTTTCGTTGGTTTCTCAATTCCTGCTTCGGGTGCCGTCACGTAAACCTGAACGGCCTCCTTGCCTTCGACATTGCCTGTGTTCTTCACTTGCAAAGTAAGCACGATGTTGTCGCCATTGACCTTTACGGTAGGCTTGCTGTAGGCGAAGGTGGTGTAGCTCAAGCCGAAGCCGAAAGGATAGGCAACAGGCTTCTGGAAGGTGTCGAAATAGCGGTAGCCAACATAGATGTCCTCTTCATGGTTAGTGAAGTCAACTCCCTTGATTGGTGCGCCCCAACCGCTCATTTCCTTAAACGAGTAGAGGGTCATGTCCTGTGGGAAGTTGGCTGTCGATGGGTGGTCGGCGGCTGTTATGGGCCACGTCATAGTCACCTTGCCCGACGGACACACCTTGCCGGTCATGATGTCGGCGATGGAGTTGCCTCCCTCTTCGCCTGGTTGCCATGCCATGATGATTGCGTCGGCACGGTCGCGCCACGAAACGGTTTCAATTACCGATCCGGAGTTGATTACCACAATCACGGGTTTGCCTGCCTTGCGGAAGGCATCACTGACGCGATCGATGAGCTGGCGTTCAAGTGGGGTGATGTTGAACTCCTCTTCAAGTGAGCGGTCGGTACCTTCGCCTGCTTGGCGGCCAATGGTGATGATTGCAGCATCGGCTTCTGGACAGGTTTCGTCGATGCAACGCTGCGAAAGCTCTATCTCTGGCAGCTTCACCTTGCCGAACATCGGCATCTGGAACCACTTTGTTGTCTCGCGGTCAGCTTCGAACTTCACCTTGGCATACTCGACGTATTTCTGATAGATTTCGGTCAAGGTCTTCGTTGTGGATATGCCAGCGTTCTTCAGGCCTTGCACCATGTCGATGACGTAAGGCACGTTGACGTTGCCCGAACCGCATCCGCAGTGTAGGAAGTCGTAGGAGTTGACGCCGAAGAGGGCAACTGTCTTGATGTCCTTCAGAGGCAGCACGCCTTTGTTCTGAAGTAGCACTATGCCTTCGGCTGCCGATTGGCGCGTGATGGCGGCATGTGCTTTAAGGTCGGGAGCGTTTGACGGCTTGAACGACTGCATCTTTGGCGACAGCGTGCAGAGTTCGAGAACTCGACGTACGCAGATGTCAACGTCGGCCACGCTCAGCTTGCCGCTCTTCACCTTATTAATAATATCCTCAACCTGCGAGTCGTAGCCAGGCATCATGAGGTCGTTTCCGGCATGCACCTGTGCGGCGGTGTTGCGAAGTCCTGTCCAGTCGGTCATCACCATGCCGCGGAATCCCCAGTCGTTGCGCAGTATTTCGGTGAGCAGTTCGTGGCTCTCCTGTGCGAAGATGCCGTTTATCTTGTTGTATGACGACATTACCGTCCAAGGGTTGCTCTCACGCACGGCAATCTCGAATCCACGTAGGTAAATCTCGCGCATGGCACGCTTCGACAGACGCTCGTCAACGCGTGTGCGGTCGCTCTCCTGCGAGTTCACTGCATAGTGCTTGATGCTTGTTCCCACATTTTGGCTCTGCACACCACGAATGTAGGCGGCGGCAATGCGTCCCGTGAGCAGCGGGTCTTCGGAGTAATATTCAAAGTTGCGTCCGCATAGTGGGTTGCGGTGAATGTTCACTCCAGGGCCGAGTATTACGTCGCAGTTATATTCGCGTGTCTCGTTGCCTATTGCCTTTCCCACCATCTCAACGAGTTCGGTGTTCCATGTCGAGGCAAGTGTTGAACCAACGGGGAAACCAGTGGCATAGTAGGTCTTCGTCTCGCCGTCGCGCTTTGGCTCAATACGCACGCCCGCAGGTCCGTCGGCAAGCACGAGCATGGGAATGCCGAGGCGTGGAATGGCTGCTGTCACGCCAGCAGCTCCAGGCACGAGATTCTTGGTGTAGCCGCCCATGGCTCCACCTGTTTCTGCCTGATTTGTCGCTCCTACAAGAAGGCGTGCCTTCTCTTCAAGGGTCATGGCTTTCAATACTTCATCGATGTTGTCGGCTCTCAGCTGTGGAGTCTGTTGTGCCGAGGCGGTAAGTGCCGCGGCAGATGCTAAGGTCAGTAATGTTTTCTTAAGTTGCATATTCTATGTTGTAAATAGTTATTGTGCTGCAAATTTACGACTTTTAGTTCATACGACCAAAGTTTTTCACGTTTTTCTTGCGTGTGGTTGGAAAAAGGAAAGGGATTCAAGAGGCGGTGAAGCCTCTCAAATCCCTCAAAAGTGTATGTGTTGTTTTGTGTCGTTGTTATTTACACGAGATGTGCTATGAGGTCTTCCCTGTCGCCTTCAAGCATATCTACTACAGGAATCTCAATCATTGTGTAGCAACCTGGCTGCAAGCGCATTGAGGCGCGTGCCACGTTTACGAGCACCTGACCTGTCAGTGCGGGGTTGTTGATGCTCATGTTGAACTCCAGACGCTGGTTTTGTGTCTGTCCACTTACGCCCTTGCGCACGAGGTTCACGCCGTGTCCCATGTCGCGTACGTCGTCAACAGAAGCCACTTGGAACACGTGTGTCTCGTCGTTGGCGAAGTATGGGTCGGCTTTTATTGCCTTTGTCACATCCTCCAGCTTGTAGCCATCCTCGAGCTCTACATATACCATGCGGCGGTGTATGCCCTCGCCGAGTGGAATAGTCATTGAAAGAGCGTTCTTCACGCCTTCCTTCGAGCGTACGCAAACGGAGTGTCCCATCGACATTCCAGGGCCGAAGTTGGTGTAGCTTAATCCCTTTGGCGCAAGGCTCTGCATGAGTGTACGAACGACAGAGTCAGAACCTGGATCCCAACCGGCGGCGATGACTGAAACCGTGCCTGTCTCCTTGTTGATAGGCATCAGCTCGCGACGATAGTCGAGAATGCTTGTGTGGATGTCGAAGCTGTCAACGGTGTTAATGCCGAGTGGAAGAATGTCCTTGGCAAATTCTGGGCAAGAACGTGTTGGAGCTGCAAGAATGGCAACGTCAACGTCCTTCAACTCGCGGATGTTCTTCACCACTTCGTACTGTGCCAGTTCAGCTGGCTTGTTCTCTGCGCCGTTGCGGCGCACGATGCCTGCAATCTCGAAGTCGTTAGCCGCTTCGAGGGCTTGGACAGTGTAGCGTCCAATGTTGCCGTAACCAACTACGGCTGCTCTAATCTTCTTCATATCCATTTAGTTGTTTGATGTTTTTACTTTTTTTGTTTGCGGTTGCAAAATTACTCTTTTTTGGCGAAATGAGTATCAAATGGGAAGAAAAAAAAGCAAATAGGTTGCAATTTTTATCGATTTGATACATTTTATCTGTATAAGAAGTATAATTCGTAAGCAAAAACCAATTTCTGTTAATGAAATCTCGTTTTGTCACTTTATCAACTTCAGTGCCATTTTTATAACATGCTCTACTGGTAGGTCGGGATTGTCCTTGAGTATCTGCATGACTACCTTATGCGATGGAGCAGGGGAGAAGCCGAGCATGGTTAGTGCGCTGATTGCCTCTTCCTTTACCTCCGAGTTGACAGGTTGCTGGATAGCTCCGCCTGCGGGAATCTCTGCCGCTATGCCGAGCGTGACAATCTTGTCGCGCAAATCGACTATGATGCGTTGAGCGGTCTTCAATCCTATGCCCTTGATGGTCTTTATCATTCGCTCGTTGCCTGTCGAGATGCAGTCGCAGAGTTCTGAAGGACTCATTGACGAGAGCACCATGCGAGCCGTGTTTGGCCCTACGCCAGGTACCGTGATGAGCAATAGGAACATCTCGCGTTCCCTTTTCGATGCGAAGCCGAAGAGCACGTGTGCGTCTTCGCGTATTGCCTCGTGGACGTAGAGCTTCACTTCCTTCTTGCCCTGTATGGCAGAGAATGTGTTTAACGAAATGTTCATTGCATAGCCAACTCCCGAAGCCTCGACAACGGCAGTGGCTGGTGTGAGTTCTGTCAGTTCTCCTTTTATATAGTCAATCATATCTATTAATGTTTTTTGAGTAGTTAGCTGTCAAGAATCAAACTTGCGCTTTTAACTCATCTTCTATGAATCTTAGTTCCTGTTCGAGCATTTCCAATTTATGCATGTGGAATCCAGCGTTGCGTGCCTCAGCCAATGGGCGTGTATATAGATATTCAATCTCCATTGGTCGGCGGAAGTCGAAGTCGAGCTTCATGCTTGGCGAGTAGGGAGGCATTTTTATGGTGTTGGCAATCATCTTGTCGGCAAACGACTGGTTGATGTTCTTAATGCCAAGGGCGTTTGCTGCACCAATCACTTCAAGCATCTGGTCGTAGATTAGCTTGTGGGTCGATGTACAGGCAAGCAGTCGGTTCGTTGTGGTGTTGAGAGCTACGGTCATTCCGTTGAACGGCATGTTCCACACAGCCTTCTTCCACCTTGCCTCAAGATAGTCCACTGTGGCGGCACCTATGTCAGCCAAACGGAATTCGTCGATGAGCTGCTGGAAACGCCCTGTGTCGTGGCAACTGTAGTTGCCGATGTTGATGTTGCCGTAAAACTGATGGTTGATGTGACCAGGTCCTGCCTTTGCCGAGCAGATGAAAGCCAAGCCCGCAGCAAGTGGTTGTCCTGGAAACATCTTATCGACGTCTGGCTCCACGCCTATGCCGTTCTGAATGAGCAAAACGATGGTGTCAGGCTTCAATAGCGGTGGGAGAAGCGATGGAAGCAGATGGTTGTTTGTGGTCTTCAACGCCACAATTACTACGTCGCATTCTGGCATCTTTCCCGTGCTGTCGTAAACGTTTGGCTCTGTCAGGACGAATGCGCCGTCGCAGGAATCTATTCTCATTCCATTTTCTTTCACGTACTGGTAGTCGGAGTGAAGTAGGAAATGTACGTCGAATCCTGCCTTAACGAGTTTTGCCCCATAATAGCCTCCTATGGCTCCTGTTCCAATTATTGCGTATCTCATATTCTTTATTTTTGAGTTCAATGTTGTAATCGCGTGCAAAGGTAATGCGTTTTTATGTAATTAGCAAGAAAAAAACGAAAAAAGGGTTGTCTCACGACAGCCCTTTTCCAATTACGTTTTCTAACTAACTTATTATCAACTATTCATTACTCATTACAAAATCTTGTGCAAAGTTAGTGCATTATTTTACAAAATAGTAACATTTTGGGCAAAAAAATAACGTAAACGTTTGCGATTTTAAAAAAAATGCTGTATATTTGCAACCGCAATAGCTTATCTATAACAGAAGAGACCTATATAAATATAATGAATTGTAGTGTAAACCGAATGCAGAAGAGCTTTCTCTAATGCAGAGGTACAGCCTAAAATGCATGAAACGAAATGAATAACGTGAAACACAGAACGTCGCTCAAGGATTTAGCGGTCAGGCTCGGAGTAAGCATAGCCACGGTAAGCCGTGCGCTACGTAACAGCCCCGAGATAGGACAGGAGATGCAATCGCGTGTCAAGGCATTGGCAAAGGAACTTAACTACCGACCAAATCCCTTTGCCCGTAGCCTTCGGCGTGAGGCACCCAAGATAATCGGTGTCGTGGTGCCAAACCTCGTGACGCATTTTTACTCTGCCGTACTCGATGGAATAGAGGAAGAGGCCTCTAAGTCGGGATATTCGGTCATAAGTGCCAACAGTCATGAGGATTGTGTTGTAGAGGCTAAGGCTGTTGACAATTTCATAGATTTGCATGTAGAGGGTATCATTGCCTGTTTGGCGCAGAATACCACCGACTATTCCCATTTTGAGGAAATAGCGAATATGGGAATACCACTTGTTTTCTTTGGAAGAACATGCATGACCGACAAGTTCTCGACAGTGACGGCTAACGGTGACGAAGCTGCACAAATGGCAACGGAGCACCTTATAAGCACTGGAAGCAAGCGCATAGCTTTCATAGGAGGACCAAATCATCTTGATATGGTTAAGAGGAGAAAGCACGGTTATCTTGAGGCTCTTCGCGACCACCGAATACCTATTGACAGAGATATTGTGGTGTGTGACAAGATTGATTACGACAGGGCCGTTGAGAATACATTACGACTCCTGCAACGCTCTGACCGCCCTGATGCCATACTGGCATTCAACGATATCATAACGTTTGCTGCCTTCACGGCCATAAGGCAGATGAAACTGCGCATTCCTGAAGATGTTGCCTTGATAGGGTTCACTGACGATGCACACACAGAGTATGTGACGCCGAGAATGTCGGTCATTGCAGATCAGTCGCACAGTATGGGAGCAGAGGCGTGTCGCCTGCTGTTGAGGGCCATCGGAGGCGACAACAAGATAAGAAAGGTTGTTGTGCCTCAGAAACTTGTCATCAGAGAAACATCAGCAAAGAATTGAAAACTAACTTTAAATACAATGAACTACGAAATATTGAAATCCTACAAAACAACGGCTATTGTCATAGCTTTGTTGACGGTCATGACTTCTTGGGCTAATAAACCCGACTTGAAATTCATGAGACTTGATACGCGCAATGGACTCTCAAACTCACAGGTCAATTGCGTTCTTAAGGACTCAAAGGGTTTCGTGTGGATTGGCACCAAATACGGATTGGACCGTTATGACGGCACGCGCTTCCGTGTATTCCAGTCGAACACAAAGGACACTACGTCGCTGATTAGCGACTTCGTCGATAACCTTTATGAGGATGGAGAAGGCAATATTTGGGTGCAACAGGAAACAATGCATTGCGTCTATAACCCAAAGACAGAACGCTTCATTCGCGACTTGACTCCTTGGGCTCAAAGGGCAGGTGTTGAAGGTAGCATAGAGAAAATTTACATTGACACGCGAAAGAACTTTTGGATAAAGGCTTGGAGTGGAGACCTCTTTTACTATAATCCAAAGACAGGCAAGAAGTCAACGCTCCCCATGAAAAAGGAAAAGAATGGGCTTGGCTTTGATATTGTTATAACTTCGTTTGCCGACTACGGCAAAAATACCCTTGTATCAACAAATAAGGGTGATTTGATTTGCTACGATGGTGAAAAGGGACGTATGTCGTGGATTTCTCAGCATGTGGCAAATGTGAGACAGAAGTCTGACATCAATTATCGCATCTACATAGACAGATTCGGAAACTATTGGCTTACGGGTGGTGGACGTTGTTATATTTATATACACAAGCAGAAACGCTGGTATGACTCGTTGCCTGAATTCCTTAAGGCAAAGGGTATTGCCAACTTGCCTGAAGACTTGATAACATGGGATGTAATGGAGGATCTTGAAGGACGCATGTGGGTGGCTACCGACCATGCCGGATTGTTCGTCGTCGATTTCGACAAAAAGGAAATATATAACTATACACATGAAAAGGCAAACGATACGAGTATTTCTGACATCTCAATCGTAAAGCTATATCGTGACCCTGATGGACAGATGTGGATAGGTACTTATACTGGCGGAGTGAATCAGGTCGTTACTAACAAGGCGAACATCAGGTATGCCATCATAGGAAGCGTTAATACCATCACTGAGGACCATGACGGTAACTACTGGTTGGGAACAAACGAGAAGGGAATAGTTCGCTATGATCCGTCAACTGGTAAGACGCAAACCTTCGACATGGCCAATTCAGGCTTCTCGTCGAACGTTATTGTGGCAAGCCTATGCGCCTCCGATGGAACATTGTGGTTTGGAACTTATGGCGGAGGATTGATACGCTATGCCAACGGCAAGTTTATCAATATGCGCAAGGGCGACAAGCCTGGCTGCATTGCCGACGACAATGTGTGGGCAGTGGTGGAATCTCCCGACAAGAACATCTGGATAGGTACTCTTGGTGCCGGAGTGCAGTGCATTGATAGTAGGACTGGCTCCATCACGACATACGACCAGAACAACTCCCATCTGTCGAGCAATTATGTATCGTCGATGCAGATGACCGATGAGGGGTGGATCGTGGTTGGAACGTCGAACAACTATTCCTTGATTGACCCCAAGACACGTAAGGTGGTGAATATGAAACTCGATCAGGATGCTACGAGGATGACTGCCGTTACGGCATCAAACACTCAGGTCATGATGGATTCTCGCGGGCTTGTATGGTATTGCTCGGCAGCAGGTGTGCATGTGTTCGACAATGCTACGGGGCGTGTAACATTGCTCGACCAGGAATCGGGTTTGGCGGGCAATGGAGTGTGTGCCGTGATTGAAGACTCCAAGCATAACATTTGGGTGACTACTGAGTACGGTGTGTCTTACATCGTTCTGACCAATAGGGAAGGACAGTGGCGATTTGACATTAGAAACTACAACAGTCTTGATGGACTTCTCCAAGGACCGTACAACCAAAGATCAATGTGCCTGACGCATGATGGATTGGTTCTCGTTGGTGCAATAACTGGATTTGACATCATCGACCCGGATAGATTGAGCCGACAGGTCATTACCGGACGTCCTGTCTTTAGCGGATTCTTGCTCTATGGCCAGCAGATAGAAGTGGGCAAGGAGTACGACGGTCATGTCATATTGCCTGAAGCTCTTAACGAGAGCCGCAAACTCACACTGAGGTATGACGAAAACCAGTTCTCAATACAAATGGCTTCTGACCAGGGAATCATAGGCAATCGTTCTCAGTATGTGTATCTATTGGAAGGTTTCAGCAATAAATGGATGAAGACAGAGGCAGGAAATCCAAACATCTCTTTGACTGGACTTGCCCCAGGCAACTACACGTTGGTAGTGAAGTTGCTTGATGAACGCAACCAAATGGGACTTGAGGAAAGCCGTCTGGAGATAGTCATCAAACCTCCATTCTGGAACACATGGTGGGCATACCTTATATATATAGCCATAGCCATAACCTTCATTCGTATGTGGCATCAACATGCCATACGCAAGTTGCGTCTTGAGAAGATGAAGATGGAGGCCAAGGAAGAAAACAGAAAGCGAATGGATGCCGTTGATGCCTATAACAATATGACTGACGAGTTGCGTGAATCCTTCGACACCATCTTGACGCAGATTGATGGATTGATGAGTGTGGAAAGCAATGAACATAAGTATGAGCAGCAGCAGGAACTTCTTGGGAACGTGGAGTCGCTCATGTCCACTGTAAACGATAAGCTGTCAAACGTCACAAGCGTTGAGGGCAAATCTGACTATATAGAACCTAAGATCACTGAGATGCATATTGTTAGTCTTGACCAGCGACTTGTCGATGCAGCTACTGCCTACGTTGAGAGTAATCTGTCGAATAGTGACATCACGGTAGAGACCATGAGTGAGACCCTGAACATGTCGAGAGTTCATCTCTATAAACGACTGACGGCCATCACGGGCATGACACCATCGGAATTTATTCGCGACCTACGCTTGCGCCATGCCGAACAACTCATTCTCAAAAGCCAACTGTCGGTAAGTGAGATAAGCTATAAGGTGGGATTCAACAATCCACGCTCATTCTCTAAATATTTTAAGGAAAAATACGGAGAGATACCTTCTCAATACAAAAAGACAGAAATGCCATGACTATGAGGCCTTCCGGCATTGTGTCGGAAGGCCTCATAGTTGTTCTAAAACAATGCTTGTTTTGTTGTGATTAACAAAAGAAGCATCATTGATTAACATTTTTACACCGACTTCTCCGTATTATTTACTATCTTTGCACCGTCAAACTGAAAATCTAAAAATTAAAAATAAGCTATCATGAGTTTACGAGTCCTATTATCAACGGCTCTGCTGGCTGTCACTTTCGGCACAACCATTAATGCCGATGCAGCAGGATACCAGCGAAGTGGCAGAACAATTAGTCTTGAGATTCCTCAAGCAAGTAAGAACAATGTTAAGGCAATGCGCTTAACCATCGTCAGTGATGACATCATTCG
Source organism: Prevotella sp. (assembly GCA_051878735.1). GTDB lineage: Bacteria > Bacteroidota > Bacteroidia > Bacteroidales > Bacteroidaceae > Prevotella. The sequence continues at coordinate 14,910 of JBJEKR010000022.1, forward strand.
CGTTGAGGCAACTCCCGACGAGGCTATCCCAAACAAGCGGAAAAGTCTTGTCATAGTAAACAGGGAGGGTAAGTACAATGCAGACGTAAAGGAGGATGACAAATCACTTACGATACAGACAGCAAAGCTCACCGTAACTGTTGACAAGGCTTCGGGCAAGCTGACCTTTATCGACAAGACAACAGGAAAAATATTGTTAAAGGAGGCTGACGGAAGCAAGACCTTCACTCGCTACGTATCGTCGCAGACAGAACTGCCAGAGAACTATCATCCAACTTCTCCCGACGAGGTGAATTGGGGCAAGAAGACCGACCTCAACAAGCTGTCGCTCGACGACCGTTCGGGCTACTCTTGGCACGCACTTTTCGAGAGCGACCCCAACGAGGCTTTCTACGGACTTGGACAGCACCAGTCGGAGGAGATGAACTACAAGGGACGCAACGAGGAACTCTTCCAATATAATACTAAGGTGTCAATCCCATTCGTTGTCAGCAACAAGAACTACGGCATACTTTGGGACTCTTATTCATACGGTCGTTGGGGAAATCCAAACAACTATCAGCAGCTCCATCGCGCCTTCAAACTTTACGACAAGAACGGCAAGCCCGGCTCGCTTTCGGGAACATACACCGAGAACACGGGAAAAATCATTGAACGCGCCGAGGATTCGCTCTATTACGAACATTCTGGCGTAGTGGGACTATTGCCACAGGACATCAACCTCGGCAACTCAAACGTTGTATATCAAGGTGATATAGAGGCTCCTGCTACGGCAAAATACCGTTTCATTCTCTACTATTCAGGTTATGTAAAGGTTTATATGGGCGGTCGCCTCGTCGTTCCTGAGCGTTGGCGCACTGCTTGGAACCCAAATTCCTACAAGTTTGAGGTCGATTTGAAGAAGGGCGAGCGCACTCCGCTTCGCATAGAGTGGCAACCCGACGGTAGCGTAGCCTACTGTGGACTTCGTGCCGCTACACCTCAGACAGAGGAAGAACAGGGTAGGGTTTCTATCTGGGCAGAAATGGACAAGGAAATGGACTACTACTTCATTGCCGGCAACAGCTACGACGACGTTATCAAGGGCTACCGCTTCCTTACGGGTCGTGCACAGGTGATGCCTAAGTGGGCAATGGGCTTCTGGCAGAGCCGCGAGAAGTATAACACCCAGGCTGAGGTGGAAGGCGTTCTCGGAGAGTTCCGCAAGCGTCAGATTCCTGTTGATGTCATGGTTCAGGACTGGCTCTATTGGGAAGAGGACAAGTGGGGCAGCTTCAAGTTCGACCTGAAGCGTTTCCCCGATCCAAAGGGAATGGTTGACTATATCCACAACAACAACGCCCGCATACTTATCTCACACTGGCCAAAGTATTATGCTTCGACCGACAACTACAAGGCACTCGACGAGAACGGTTGGATGTATCAGCAGGCAATAAAGGACAACATTCTCGACTGGGTTGGTCCTGGTTATCTCGGCTCGTTCTACGACGCCTATTCTGCAGGAGCGCGCAAGATGTTCTGGCAGCAGATGCACGACAACCTCTATACCATTGGCATCGACTGTTGGTGGATGGACGCTTCTGAGCCAAACGTTCGCGACTGTACTCCAATAGAATATCGCAAGCAGCTCTGTGGTCCTACGGCAATGGGAACGAGCGAAGAGTATTTCAATGCCTACTCTGTCGTAAATGCCGATGCCATCTACAATGGTCAGCGTTCGGTTGACAACAATAAGCGTGTGCTCCTGCTCACCCGAAGCGGTTTTGCTGGCGAACAGCGTTTCTCTACAGCTACTTGGAGTGGCGACATTGGCACACGTTGGGAGGATATGCGTGCGCAGATGACTGCCGGACTTAACTTCTCAATGGCTGGCGTTCCTTTCTGGGGAATGGACCAGGGCGGTTTCTGTGTTGAGAATCGTTACGTTGACGCTCAGAAGCTCTTCGACAAGACAGGTTACGAGAACGAAGATCTTAAAGAGTGGCGTGAGCTTAACGCACGTTGGAACCAGTTTGGTTGCTTCATTCCTCTCTATCGAACTCACGGACAGTGGCCTCTGCGCGAGGTGTGGAATCTTGCTCCAGAAGGACATCCTTGCTACAACACCATCGTTTATTACGACAAACTGCGTTATCGTATGATGCCTTACCTCTATTCAATGGCAGGTTGGGTGAACTACAAGGACTACACCATGCTCCGTGGCTTGGTGATGGACTTCGGTTGCGACGCGAAGGTACTTAACATTGGCGACCAGTGGATGTTTGGTCCTGCTTTCATGGCTTGTCCTATCGGCACATACAAGGCTCGCTCACGCGATGTATATTTCCCGAAGCAGTGCGGTTGGTATGACCTCTACACAGGCAAGAAGTATGCTGGTGGTCAGACGGTTTGCGTATCGGCTCCTTACGAGAAGATGCCAGTATTCGTTCGCGAGGGTGCGATAGTTCCTTTCGGTCCTGAAATCCAGTGGAGCGACGAGAAGAAGCCAGAACTCATCAACCTTTATGTTTATACTGGTGCCAACGGCGAGTTTGAACTTTACGAGGACGAAGGCGTAAACTATAACTATGAGAAGGGCAAGTCGTCGAAGATTCTCTTCCAGTGGAACGACGCAGAACAGACCCTCACCATCGGTGCACGTCGTGGCTCGTTCGACGGAATGTTGAAGACCCGCCGTTTCAACGTTGTCCTTGTTAAGGACGGCACTGCCCTCAACCTCGACAATCCTCAGGGTAAGGAGGTTCAGTACAATGGAAAGGCCGTTAGTGTGAAGTTCTAAAATTAAGGGTTTAGAAGTTTAGGAAGTTAAAGACATATCTTTGAGCCTCAAAGCCATCTTAACAGAAGCGTAAGAACTATTGTCTTTAACTTCCTTAACTTCCCGAACTTCCTTAACACCTCAAAGATCGGAAATAATGAACAATAGAAAAATGAAGAAAACGATAGCACTGTTTTGCCTCTTGTTGGGTGTTGCTGCAAGCAACGCCCGCGAGAGGCTTAATTTTGATAAAGGGTGGCGTTTCTGTCTTGCCGATTCGGCACAGATGTCATCGCCAAGTTATAACGACTCAAAGTGGCGCACTCTGAACTTGCCTCACGATTGGGCAATAGAAGGCGACTTCTCTGCCACAGCTCCTTCGGGCAACAGTGGTGGCGCATTGCCAGGCGGTACGGGTTGGTATAGAAAGACTTTTACCGTTGATGCTGCCGACAAGGGTAAGCAGTTCTACATCGACTTCGACGGTGTGTATATGAACTCTACGGTATGGATTAACGGCATTAAGCTCGGAACTCGTCCATACGGCTATAGCTCCTTCCGTTACGACCTCACTCCGTATGTGAAGTTTGGCGAGAAGAACGTCATCGCCGTGCGTGTTGACAACAGCGACCAACCCAACAGCCGTTGGTACAGCGGTTGCGGAATCTATCGCCATGTGTGGCTCAACAAGACGGAGAAGGTTCACGTTGCCCATTGGGGAACTCACGTCGTAGCAGAGGGCAACAAGGTGAATATCACCGTCTCCATCGACAACACGACCGCCTCACAGCAGTCAGTCGTAGTAAAAAACAAAGTAATATCCCCCACAGGCACCATCGTAGCCTCCTCCTCAAAAAAGCTCTCCCTTAGCCCCAGTGCGAAGAGCGTTAGCTCTTCGTCGCAGATGAAAGTCTCCCGCCCCCAGCTTTGGTCATGCGAGACACCAAATATATATAAGGTGGTGACTACGATAGAGCAAAACGGCAAGGTGTTGGATTCCTACGAGACTCCTACGGGATTCCGCTCGTTCAAGTTCGATGCTGCAAAAGGCTTTTCACTCAACGGCAAGTCGATGAAGATAAACGGCGTTTGCCAGCACCACGACCTCGGTTGCCTTGGTGCGGCAATCAACGAAGATGCTCTGCATCGCCAGCTTCGCATATTGAAGGAGATGGGCACCAACGCCATACGCTGCTCACACAATCCTCCCGCTCCAGAACTGCTCGCCATGTGCGACACCATGGGACTGATAGTCATGGACGAATCGTTTGACATGTGGCGACGCCGCAAAACACAGAACGACTATGCACGCTTCTTCGACGAGTGGGCAGAGCGCGACCTTACTGACCTTGTGCTGCGCGACCGCAACCATCCTTCCATACTTATGTGGAGCATCGGCAACGAAGTTCTTGAGCAATGGTCGTCGGCAGATGCCGACAATCTCACGGCAGAACAGGCAAACCTCATTCTCAATGCTGGTCACGATGCCTCTACACTTGCCCACGGCGAGGAAATGAGCGTAAACTCAATCCTTACCCGCAACCTCTGTGCCATCGTTCGCCGCTACGATACCACGCGTCCCATCACGGCAGGCTGCAACGAGCCAGACCCAAAGAACCACCTCTTCAAGAGTGGAGCTTTGGACATCATAGGTTTTAACTATCATCACCAGTGGGTGAAGGATGTGCCGCAGAACTTCCCCGGCAAGCCTTTCATATTCTCTGAGAGTGTTTCAGCACTCCAGACGCGTGGCTTCTACATGATGCCAAGTGACTCGATCTATACAGCTCCCGTAGAGTGGTGGATGCCTTATACCGACCCTTCGTTCCAGTGCTCTGCCTACGATAACATGCACGCTTCGTGGAGTTCTACCCACGAGGAGACATGGGATGTGGTGAAGCATAACGACTTCGTTGGCGGACAGTTCATCTGGACAGGCTTTGACTACATTGGCGAGCCTACACCTTATGGCTTCCCTGCCCGCAGTAGCTATTTCGGAATAGTCGATTTGGCAGGATTCCCCAAGGATTCATACTATATGTATCAGAGCGAATGGACCGACAAGCAGGTGCTCCACATCTTCCCACACTGGAACTGGCTCGACGGTCAGGACATCGACCTTTGGTGCTACTATAACAATGCCGACGAGGTGGAACTCTTCATCAATGGCCGTTCGCAGGGTGTGAAGTCTAAGGCCGACAGCCATCAGTATCATCTTGTGTGGAACGTTAAGTTTGAGCCAGGTGAAGTGAAGGCTGTGGCACGCAAAGACGGCGAAGTGGTTGCTGAGAAGACAATCCGCACGGCAGGTGCACCGACTCAGCTTCGCATGACTTCCGACCGCGCTCAGTTTGGCAACAATCCAAATGGCGACAACCTTGCATTCATCACCGTTGAAGTGCTCGACAAGGACGGTAATCTCTGTCCACATGCCGAAGATCAAGTGTTCTTCGAGGTTGAGGGTGGTCGCATCGTTGGTGTCGATAATGGTAATCCAATCTCAATGGAACGCTTCAAGGACAACAAGCGCAAGGCTTTCAATGGCCGCTGCCTCGTAGTGGTTGCCACCGACGGAGGCGATGTTACCTTGAAGGCAAAGGCTTATCAGCTGACCGGCAGTGTACTGAAAATTATGAGGAATTAATGTAAAAAGATAAATAAATGAAAAAACTATTATCAACAGCTTTACTTGCTGCCACATTCACCGTAGTTTGTGCGCAGTCATCACCTCAAGCAAAAGGTGTGGACATATATCTCGATCCCAATGCTCCTTTGGAGACAAGGGTTCAGGATGCCCTCTCGCGCATGACACTTCACGAGAAGGTACAGTTGCTTCATGCTCAGAGCAAGTTCACCTCTGCCGGTGTGCCACGCCTCGGCATTCCAGAACTGAAAATGGCTGACGGTCCTCACGGTTGTCGTGCTGAAATAGAGTGGAACTCATGGAACTACGCCAACTGGACAAACGACTCCATCGTAGCTTTCCCATCCCTTACCTGTCTTGTCTCGACATGGAACCGCGACCTATCACGTCTTTATGGCGACAAGGTGAGCGAGGAGTTCGCTTATCGCGAGAAGGACATCATGCTCGGTCCCGGCACTACGATAGCACGCTGTCCGTTCAACGGTCGCAGCTTTGAATATATGGGTGAAGACCCTTATCTCGCTGGCGAGATGGCTGTTCCTTACATTCAAGCTGCACAGAAGAATGGTGTGGCTTGCTGTCTCAAGCATTTCTTCCTTAACAACCACGAGGTGAACCGTATGACGGTGAATGTCAACGTCTCGGAGCGTGCTGTGGAGGAAATCTATCTGCCAGCCTTCGAGAAGTGTGTGAAGGAGTCGGGACTTTGGACCATGATGGGCTCTTACAACAAGTGGCTTAATGTACATTGTTGCCAAAACGACTCGTTGCTCAACGGCATCTTGAAGAAGCGTTGGGGATTCGATGGTGCCGTCATCAGCGACTGGGGCGGCTGTCACGACACATGGGAAGCCGCTACGGGTGGTCTCGATATCGAGATGGGTTCTTTCACCAACGGCATGACCGCCGACAACTCTCTGGGTTACAATACTTACTATCTTGCCGACCCATTCGAGAAGCTTCTGCGCGAGGGCAAAATCTCAGAGGAAGTGCTGAACGACAAGGCTGCCCGTGTTCTCCGTACCATCTTCCGCACTGCTATGAACCCGAATAAGGTGCGCGGAAAGCTCTGCACCGACGACCACTACGACGTTTGCCGACAGGTGGGCGAAGAGGGAATTGTGCTATTGAAGAATGAAAGAATTAAGGAATTAAAGAATGAAAGTTTATTGCCTATTGATGCTTCGCGTTACAACCGCATACTTGTAGTTGGCGACAACGCAATACGCAACATGAGTCAAGGCGGCGGTTCGTCGGAGCTGAAGACAAAGCGCGACATCTCGCCTCTCGAAGGACTGAAGGCCGTCTATGGCGACAAGATTGATTTCGCTCAGGGCTATCTGGCAGGTCGCCCAATGTATGCCAATGTCGAGGAAATTGATCCCGCAAAGCAGGCAGAGCTGAAGGCTGAGGCACTGGAGAAGGCAAAACTGGCCGACCTCGTCATCTTCATTGGTGGCATGAACAAAAACCATCAGCAGGACTGCGAGGGCGGCGACCGTCAGACCTATGATCTTTCCTATGGTCAGAATGAGTTGATAGCCGAGCTTGCCAAGGTGCAGCCAAACATCGTTGCCGTGATGTATGCGGGCAATCCGTATGCAACGCCTTGGATTGACAATGTCAAGGCTCTCGTTCAGTGCTGGTATCTTGGCTCGGAGTCAGGCCGCACTCTTGCCAACATCCTTTCTGGCAAGGTGAATCCAAGCGGCAAGCTGCCTATCACCTTCGCAAAGAACATGATGGACTATCCCTGTTTCCAGTATGGTGAGGAAGGCTATCCAGGCGTCAACGACCAAGTCTATTATAAGGAAGGTATATACGTAGGCTATCGTCATTTTGACACGCGTAAGGTTCAGCCCCGTTTTCCCTTCGGCTTTGGTTTGAGTTACACCACATTCAAGTATGGCAAGCCAACCATCTCTGGCAACACAGTGTCTGTTTCCGTCACCAATACGGGCAAGTGTGAAGGCAAGGAAGTGGTTCAGTTCTATGTTGGCGACGTGAAGTGTAGCGTTGACCGTCCTGTGAAGGAGTTGAAGGGCTTTGAGAAGATTTCCCTTGCCCCCGGCGAGACAAAGACTGTCAGCTACACTATCTCTCCACGCGACCTCCAGTTCTACGACGAGACCACTCATCAGTGGAAGTCAGAGCCGGGCAAGTTCAAGATATATGTCGGTGCCAGTGAGCTTGACATTCGTGGAACCGTGGATTATGCATTATAATCCTTATTGTTAAGACTTAATTAACGCAACGTTGCACATCTGAGAACGCAACGTTGCGTTTTTATTATTCCAACGTTGCGTTTTTTATAAGCCTACCTACGCGTGCAGATAAGCCTACCTACACGTGCAGATAAGCCTACCTACACGTGCAGATAA
>JBJEKR010000023.1:0-5277 GCA_051878735.1 Prevotella sp.
CAGGTGCCTTCAATGGAGTGGCCAAGGACAACTTCACGCTCGAAGTGCCTGAATGGGCCATACAGCAGTATCAGGCGGCTGCGGGATGGTGTGACTTCAAGCGCATCGCAGCCCACCACGAACTGGTGTGCCGGCCTTCTGCGGCTTGCGCCCTCACCTCTGAACACAAGCAGACGCTCGTCATCAACGCCGAGGGCGAATGGGAAGTGAAGAGTATGCCCGACTGGTGTGAACTGTCGCAGACGTCGGGCAACCAAAAGACCGAACTGACGCTCACCATAAAAGCTATGACAAAAGGCTCGGGCAACCGTGAGGGAGAAATTGTCTTCCGTCTGAAGGGAAAGGAATATACACACACATGCACCGTGACACAGAAAGACTATCAGTACGACGAAGACCAATGGTTTGACCTGCAGACAGCCACCAAGGGCGGCGGCATCAACATCGTATTCATAGGCGACGGATATGACGCCAACGACATTGCCTCGGGACAATATCTCAAGGACATGCAGGACGGCATGGGATATTTCTTCGACATAGAGCCATACAAGACCTACCGCGACTACTTCAACGTATCAACCGCCTTTGCCCTCTCGACCGAGAGTGGAGTGGGCACCGTCAACACCATACGCTACAACCGCTTCAACACAACGTTTACGGGCGGTATAGGACTGAAGTGCGACTACGACGAGATGTTCGCCTACGTGCTCGCAAATCCTAAGGTGAACACCGCCAACCTCTCCCAGACTCTCATCGTCGTCATACCAAACAGCACCGACTATGGAGGCATAACACAGATGTGGGAGGACGGCTCTGCCATCGCCTTCTGCCCCAAAAGCACTTACGACTATCCTTTCGACTCTCGCGGCGTGATGCAACATGAGGCGGGAGGACACGGTTTCGGAAAGCTCGGCGACGAGTATATCTACCACAACACCTTCATTGACGCCTGCGGATGCTCTTGCTGCGGACACGTCGATGCAGTGCTCGCGGCACAGTCGCTTGGATGGTATCAGAACATCTCCGTCACGGGGAAGATGCACCTGGTGCCATGGTCACACCTCATCTTCGACTCACGATACTCTGACATCGTGGATATCTACGAAGGGGCGTTCATGCACAGCCGCGGCGTATTCCGCTCAGAGCAAAACTCGTGTATGAACAACGACATACCATATTACAGTACCATCTCGCGCGAGGCTATTGTGAAACGCATCAAAGCCTATGCCGGAGAGGAGTACTCATACGAAGACTTTGTGAAAAACGACAAGCGGGATGCCGGCATTATGAACACAAGGTCGGTAGGCACATTCACCGGTTCGTTGGTTCATTCACGCCAATTGCCGCCTACTATCCACAAGGGAAGACCGATAAAAAAATATAATTAGATGATTATGAGAAAACTGAAATTACATATAGGTATAACACTGTCGTTATTCGGACTTGCTTCCTGCTCCAATGACGACTCGCCGGAAACTCCGAAGAGCGCAAAGGAGACACCGATCACCGTCGTCGCCATGCATCCATCAGCCACAAGGGTTACAGCCACGGATTTCGAGGAAGGAGACAGAATAGGACTGTATGTGGCTGAGGAGACAGAGGAACTGGAACTCTCGGGCAACCTTGTCAACAACGAACCGATGACACTCGTGTCCAACACTTGGGCGGGCAGACGCACTCTTTATTGGGATGAAGGCCGCTACAACGCCTATGCCTATTATCCATACCAGAGCATCTTGTCGATAGAAGACCAGCCCTTTGGCGTGGCTACCGACCAGACAACGACAGAAACTGCCGACCAACTCGGCGGATACGAGGCGAGCGACCTGCTGTTTGCCATGACTGCGGGAGTTGAGGCACGCCAAGAGCCCGTCGCACTCCGTTTCAAGCATATCATGAGCAGGCTTACCGTAAGGCTCGTTAAAGGCGAGGACTTCGAAGGCGACATGCCTCGCGATGCAGAGGTCTTTATCCACAACACCGTCACAACAGCCACCATCGACCTCTCGGCCGGCATAGCCACACGCGAGGTTAATGGCACAAGGCATACCATAAAGGCGCGGCAAGAAGACGATAACATATTTGGAGCCATCGTCGTGCCGCAGCGCATCGACAACCGCATGCCGCTCATAGAGGTGGTGATGAAAGGCGTGAGCTATCTCTACGAGAGCAAGTTCGTGTTTAAGACAGGAGTCAACCATCTCGTCAACCTCGTCATCACCAGCAATCCCGAACAGGCGATGATTGAGATAGGAGGAGAAATAGAGAACTGGCAATAATCCAAGCATTAATATGATAAGACGAGCGTTATATCTTTTGGTGGCATTGAACATCATTCTCCTTGCATTGGCTGTTTCGATATGGCTGATGCCAAAACGCAGCGCCGACAGTTCCACCATGCAAGACACCATAAGACACAAGGTGCAAAGGGTGTATATTGACACTGTGGTGAGGATGGAAAACCGTCCCGTCATCAACGGCAGCCAGACAAACATCGACGACAACACGCCACCAGCAAACCGACCGACAGCCTCACACGATGCAACGTCGAGGGAAATAACCGCCGACATCAGATTAATAGCGAAAGGCAATCCCTTCTACCACGAGGCAAAAAAGGTGATGGAAGGGAAACTCGAAGAGAGAGATGCCAAAAACAGGAAGTTGATTCTCAACTACTGCGAACACCTGCGCATGTCGTACAACACAAAGGATATCGACTTCATCAGGCAAGTTATGAGCGACAAGGCGCTGATCATTGTGGGCAAAGTGGTGAAAAAGACCAATGCCGCATCGACAATAGAAGGCGACGAACGCGTCTCTTTCTGCCTTAAGACCAAGGCGGAATACGTGGCACGGCTCGAAAAGGTGTTTGCCGAAAACAAGAAAATCGACGTCACGTTCTCCGACTTCCGCATCATGAGGCATCCCACCGTGGCTGGCATCTATGGTGTCATACTACGACAGAGATACAAGAGCGACAGATATGCCGACGACGGTTGGCTCTTCTTGCTCTGGGACTTCCGCAACCAGTCGATGCCCGTCATCCACGTGCGCACATGGCAACCGCAACAGTCGGTGGCAAACGACAACGAACTTATTGGCATCAACGATTTCAACCTCGAATGAAGACAATACATATGAGACTAAAGAACTTACTTCGCATATTATGGCTCGTGGCGCTCACTACTGCCACAGCTTCTGTAGCCATGGCACAGAAGTTTAAGGTGACATCGGTCAAGACGATGAAAAACGACGTGAGCGCTTTTATATCTCCCGTACACGACCTCAACGGACAGGCGTGTGCGCTGATTAAGGTGGAAGCACCTGCCGACTTTGTCTTTTCAACACCTTTGGGAATAGTGAAACGGACAGACGAGGTGGGCGAGATCCTACTCTACGTGCCCAACGGCACAAAAATGATAACAATAAAACATCCCGAATGGGGCGTGCTGCGCAACTTCCGCTTCGAGCAGCCACTGGAAAGCCATATCTGCTACGTAATGAAGATTAGCCATCCGCAACCTGTTGCCGAAGAGGTTCACGACACTGTGGTAATCACCAAGACACGCGTTGACACCGTCATGGTTAAGTCGCAGCGACCTCCACTGCCACGCTCCTGGTGGGTGATGGCTACGGTGTCGGCAGCAAGCGGCAGCTATCCCGTGGGAGTGATGCTCGCCACGATGAGACGTCACGGTGTATTCATCCACGCCTCCACCGACTTCCGCTCTACTGGCGACATACGCACCGAAGTGAACAAAGACGGCATTCCGTCTGACGGGACTTCGGTGATGCCTTACTTCACTGGAAAGAAAAGCCGCAGCAACTATATGCTGACGGCAGGTTTCGTCCACCGTCTCTCTTCACGCCTCACACTGCTGGAAGGAGCCGGCTACGGAAAGACTGCCACCGCATGGCAGCTGGCGGAGGAGGAAGGCGGCGGATATGCCCTCAACAGCGACATGACTCGCAAGGGCGTGGCCGCCGAGATGGGATTGACATGGAACACTGGCGGTGGGACAATCTTGCTGTCGGTGTCAACCATAGAGTTCTGCAAGTGGCAAGTGAACATTGGTTTCGGCATTAAATTTGGAAAGAAATGAAACACCTGAATATTTTCCTCGCGATACTGGTCGTCGCCAGTGCCATGGCATGTACCGCATGCACCGACTATGACATACCCAACAACCCTGTGCCCGTGATGACCATCGACGATGCCACCGACATAACACGCACCTCTGCCGTGATACATGCCTGCGCTGGAAGGGCAAGCGGCACCCTACTGACCATAGAATATGGCGAGAAGGGCGGCCACTTCACGGCTACCGAACCTCTCGTGCCTAACGGCGACAGCGTGAGCTGCACGCTCACCACCCTCGCCCCCGGCACCGAGTATGCCTGTCGCCTGTGTTCCTACAATGGCAGGACAGAGGTGAGAAGCAAGGAGTTCTGCTTTTCCACCCTGCCAAATACAAATCCCTGCGTGTCGGCACTCACTACACTTGCCCAAGGGCCAACGTGCATCATTGTGGCCTACGCCATTACCGACGATGGAGGTACCGACATTCTATCCTCGGGATGTAAGGTAAGAAATGTGGCAACAGGCGAGCAAATGACATTCTATGCAGACATCCAGAAGAATGAGACAGAAATTGAAATCTCCATTTACGGCCTGGAGAGACAGACTTCATACGAGATTTTGCCTTTTGCCTTAAACAATATGGGCGAATCGACGGGAACTGCGCTCTCTTTCACCACGGAAAACAGTATCTTGCTGGGCGAAGGCGGCAACCTTAAGACACTGATGCAAGGCGACAACAACTCCTATCCAACCCTCTCGTTCTCCGGAAAGATGCAAGGCGATGACTTCCTCCAGCTGCGTGAGATTAACGTGGAACATCTCAATCTCGCCGATGTCAACATCATCGAAGGCGGCGGGGCTTATATGCCGTCGCGATATACCAAGGACAATGTCGTTGGCTATGGCATGTTTGCGACAATGGACATAAGAAGCGTAGTACTGCCGATAACGGCGGTCAGCGTAGAGGAACAGGCTTTTAAAGACTGTGCTTCCCTCTCGTCGGTCACCATGCCTGCCAACGCCGAAAGCATACTGCCAAGCGAAGGCTGCGATGCCCTTGAGGAGATTGAGGTGCCAGCCGCCAACAAGTATTACAGAAGCATCGACGGAATAATGTATGATGCCGACATCTCACGCATTGTATGGATGCCTATGGGCAAAAACGGAGAGATTGTCCTGCCTGCCACCGTCACTTC
>JBJEKR010000024.1:0-5272 GCA_051878735.1 Prevotella sp.
GGTTATTAATCTTTATGCGACAAGGTTATTAACCTTTACACGATAAGGTTATTAATCTTACCGCAATAGGGTTAATAATCGTGCAGGCAGTGAAGCCATAAACTATTTTCTTTCTATCAGCAAAAAAATGAAGAAATGTTTTGAGATACGGAATGTTATTTGTATATTTGCAGCGAAAATATCGTTTAAAAAGATCCTTTTTATATGAACAGAAGTATGATGATCCTGTCAGCATTGTGCATGACTGCCAATATTAGTTTGATGTCGCAGACAATCGATGAGCTTGACATCAAGGTGACTAAAACCGAAAACCGTGAATACTCGTTTACCGACAAGAAATCGGGATTCTGGTATGGACGTACCCATCAGGACCAGCCTGTTGACTGGTACGCAGGATGGAACGTGGCAAAGAAGCGTGTATTGTCCGACTATACGCTGTATGTTGACGGCAAGCGAATGAATCGTGTGGATGCGATTGATGTCACTGTCAATCCTTTGGGTATCAAGAGACAATGGAATTCCGTCGAGGAAGAACTTAGACTTCTGGACAATAATCTCATACTCGTCATCGATGTCAAGGCTCTGAAGGCGAAGAACATTTCCCTGTCGCTGACCTTCCCCGACGATGCTGACAAGAGCATGGTGGGCGTATATGCACTCGACGGTACTGCCGCCCGAAACCGTGGGGGCAAGTTCACCGTGGCTGCATCCAAAGGGGGCTTCCTGCTTGTATATGGCACGGAAGAGGAAAAGGGCAGATTGACAAGCACTTTCCGCTCGGATGGCAATACACTCCTTGCGGAGAGACGCGACAGGATGGAGAACATCGTCAGGAACACTAATCCCGTGAAGTCCAATATCCCCGAATTGGACAAGGCTCTGCAATGGCTCACCCTCACGATGGACGAGCTTATCACCGAGCAGCAAGGTAAGGGCATCTACGCAGGACTGCCGTGGTTCAACGAGTATTGGGGCAGGGACATGTTCATATCCATGCCGGGAGCAACCCTCGTCACGGGGCAGTTTGACTATACAAAGGAAATACTGAAGGACTTCGCCAAGTTCCAGGACCGTGATACCAACTCTCCAACATGCGGCCGTATCCCTAATCGCGCCAATCTCGAAGGAATAATATACAACACAGCTGACGGCACTCCGCGATATGTCATTGAGACCGAGGAACTGCTCAACTACTGTGGCGATACCTCGTTCTTGAAAGATATCTATCCTTCTATTGTGCTGAGTACCGACCAGAGCCTCAGCCGTCATACCGACTCCAACGGCTATCTGATGCATGAGGACGCTGACACATGGATGGACGTGAAGCGCAATGGCATCCCCGGTTCACCGCGCGGCAACCGTGCCAACGACATACAGTATCTGTGGTACAAGCAGCTCATGGCGGCAGCGCGGCTTGCCAAACTAATGAACGATGACGAGCATGCCCAGTCGTGGACGGAAGCAGCCGAGAAGGTGGCGAGAAACTTTGAACGTGACTACTGCAACAAGAGCGACAACATCATCTACGACCATCTCAACATCGACGGTACCCCCGATGTGCAGTTCCGTCCAAACCAGCTCTTTTGCTTCGACCTTATCGGCGACGACACCTTCAAGCAGAAAGTCACACGCAGGTGTTGGGAGGAACTTGTTTATCCGTGGGGCGTGGCCTCACTCTCACAGAAAGACCAGCAGTTTCATCCGCAGCATGAAAACTGGCACTACTACCACAAGGACGATGCGTATCACAACGGCACAGTGTGGCTCTGGAACAACGGCATCGCCATGCAGCGCATGATAGAGTATGGTCAGAAGGAAATGGCATGGCAACTGTTCAAGAACATGAACCGACAGGCGTTGGTGGAAGGTGCCGTGGGCAGTCTCAGTGAGAACGCCGATGCCCATCCGCGCGAAGGCAAGAGTAGGGCAGGGCTTTCGGGCACATTCCTACAGGCGTGGAGCAACAGCGAGCAGCTTCGCGTGTGGTATCAGCATTTCCTCGGCATCCGTCCTGACATGATGAACAAGACGATATACGTTGAGCCTCGTCTGCCCGAAGAGATTACCGACCTTGAGACCTCGATGATGGTGGGCAACGGCAAGGTGTGCATATCCTATCACGACGGCGAGTTTGCCTGCTGGCTTGACAACCTCCCCGAAGTGCGTCTTGTGGTGAAGATGGAAAGCGCCGCACAAATAGAAAAGGAGAAGTCCAACCCCATCTTCCGCGACCTCGATTTCTGCCGTCCTCAGCCACTTGACCACTATCCATGCTTCGACGTGCGCCACGATCCGCCACTGACGTATTGATTTGCATAAGACTCGCCCCATACCATTGGGGCGTTTCTTTTTACTTAAGATCGTCTTGTCCTTTTTATCTGACGGTTTTCTTACCCGCGCTTATCCATCCCGTAATACCGGTGTTGAGCTCTTTTACTTTGTATCCATTTGCTGCGAGTATTCCTGCTGCCTTTTTGCTGCGCTTGCCGCTACGGCAATACACGGCGATGGTTTTGTCCTTGGGTAGAAGGGATGTGGCTTTTGCCTCGAAATCGTCTTTCATCACGTCGATGTTAACGGCATTGGCGATGTGACCATTAGAATATTCATCAATGGAACGAGCGTCAAGTATGACGACCGACGTATCAGAGATGAGTTGTTCAAAAGTTTCTGTGTTAAGGCTTTCGAATTTTTGTTGCTGTGCTGTGCATCCCAATAGGTTGCACAGTATAGCAGAGATTATCATAAACATTTTTTTCATATTACATTATTATTCTATTAGTATGTCATTTTATTCTCATTCTTATCCAAATGAATCGCGGTATCATCTGCCAAAATAAGACAAGCAGACGGTAGAGCCAGTTGATGGTGATTACAGACTTGTGTCGTTCGAGTCCATCGACTATGCTGACGGCAACTTTTCTCGCGTCGAGTTGCATCGGGAAGTTACTTCCCTCTATCAGCGGTGTCTTGACAAATCCCGGTCTTATGTCCGTGATATGTATGTTGTGTATGCCCTTTATGCTTGTCAGTTGGCATAAGCTTTCAAGATAATTGCTGGTGAATCGCTTTGAAGCAGAATATGCCGGTGCGGCTCCGAGTCCTTTTGTCCGTGCAATTGAACTGATGACAGCTATCTGCCCATCTATCTCTGGATGCGATTCGAAATAACGGAAGGTTTCGCCTACGAGTCTGGTCATACCGAGGCAGTTAGTCTCTATAGTCCTCAGTTCCTTGTCTGCCTCAAGGGCTGTATTCTGATAACCTATACCAGAACTATGGAAATACAGGTCCATACCTCCCAACTTGGCTATGAGTTTGTGCAGGCCGTCAACAGCTTGTGGAGTGGTGACATCAATCATCTCGTATGCAACGATACCTTCTGTCTCGGCAGACATCTTGGCAAGAATGTCTTCCCTTCTTCCTGCCACACCGACTCGCCATCCTCTCATGGCAAGAATCTTTGCCACCTCATAGCCAATGCCAGATGTGGCTCCCATTATAATTGCGGAGTATTTGTTATTCATTGACAGATTTATTGATTATTCCAGAGGAGGTAAAACTGTTGCGGTATCTCAGCCTTCCATATCTTTATTTTGCGTACAAAGTTACTACATTTATTTCTAATTGTAGTATGCCCATCAAAAGATATGCATATTTGCCATGAATAATTAACACATATTAAACCTTTGGTTCGCATCGTTTTCAATATACTGGCATATTCCACTCCATTGAGAAATGGAAGTCTGAGCGGCATTTCTTTTAACACGAAATATAGCAGAGCCTGCTTCCCATCAGAACAGCGTACCCAGCGGGACTTTTTTTTGTTTATGGGCAATAGTCATTTGCTTTTGTACCTGCAAGAGGGTATTACTAACTAAAAAAATAACCGAGATTTAAGTGACTTTTGAGTTAATTTCGGTTAATTTTAATAGTCCGCGTCAAATTTTTTTTGGCGAAAAGCTTGCGATTGAACTTTTCTTTGTATTTTTGCACTGGACTATTATTAGCCATGTTTTGTTGTCGAAGTTAGACGAGTTCTTTCATGACAGTAGACAAGGCAACCTATATCGTGCTGAATATGATGGAGTCACAAATGACGAAGCAGTACAAAGCGGGCATTGGGTGGGAAAAGTAGTCCAGACATAATGAAGGCGTTTACTCAACGCTGCGTTTGAGACTTTCTGTAATATACAAGTCACATAATAATAGTCTTGAACTAAGCAACGGTAGATGTCCTGGGTGTGATTATATCACTCCTGTATAGATCTTGTAGGCACGGATTGTACCTTTTCAGGTACAATAAATTGTTTATATAGGTCTCCCAATGGTAGCGATTATTCATATCGGTGTGGGCTCTGACGTTGTCTGTTCATCTATGATAGGATTTATTAGAGCCTCAGGAAGTGTGACGGACAACAGGACGATATCACGCTCTTTTTTATGTCCTTAACTGAGTTCTGTCTAGAGCAAAGTAAGGTCACCGATATGAAAATCGCTGATAACGCATCGATAGATGATAACACCCATGGAGGCGGTGAAAATCCTCCCTGCACCGGGCTTACCCTCGATGCTCTCCCCGAAGTTCAAAAGTCAGTTTTGGCAGAGAACTCACAAACAGGGGTGTCCACCAGAAATGCTCTGTCGGTAAATCCTTTTAAAGCCATCAAAGTTAAACCCAGGGATATTCCCCATTGGTATGCTCTCCGTGTCACATATGGACGCGAAAAGAAGATATACGATTATTTAGTAGGAAAGCATGTAGAGGCGTATTATCCAACAATCAAGACCGTTAAAAAGGTTGACGGCAAACGAAAAATCGTTGAAGAATCTCGTCTTCCCAATATATTCTTTGCACGCGGAACAGAAGAAGAGATAAAATCATTTGTTTACGACAACGTAAACCTCCCCCATCTCCGTTTTTACTATCGTCATACCCACGAAGGAGCACGTTTGGTCAAAGAGCCCCTTATTGTACCAGACTATCAGATAGATGGTCTCAAAATCATCTGTTCTTCAGAGGCTGATGATCTCGTCCTTATGCCTACCGATGTCAACAAGTTCAAGACAGGACAGTTGGTTCGTATTGTTGAAGGAAAATTTAAAGGTGTAATAGGCAAAGTTGCTCGATATCAGGGACAACAAAGGGTAGCCATCATTATAGAAGGGCTACTTACTGTATGCACGGCGTATATTCCAACAGCATTCATAGAAAGATTATAATAAGTAGATGTTGAAAATTAGTTTATATCAAGATTTATGCGTACCTTTG
>JBJEKR010000025.1:0-73216 GCA_051878735.1 Prevotella sp.
TTTAGCTCATGGATAAGCGTTTCCATTCCTATTGCACCTGACTCATACAAGCCAAACTGAAGATACACCTTGTCGTTTGCTACAGGTCCATAAACAATGTCATAGTCGTGACTGAAATCTCTCTTTGTCCTGTTTGCCATGACAAAATCCACCCACTCTTTGCACGGCTCATTAAAAAAGAGACATTTTAAATCCGACATTCTACTATCATCCAACTCATAGACATTTACATATCCAAAAGAAGAGTGTCTTTCCATCATGCGCCGTTCCACCCATTCCTTTGATTGCTTTTCTGAGGTTGTGGTATAGAAGCCATTCCCATAGTCAAGCTTGCGGTTTGGATGAATTATCATTGGATGTTCAACCACTTCTAAACTGCCGTGATATACCTTCATGATTCCTTGTTTTTTCTAATTTCGATGAATTCGTCTATTTCCTCCATCAGCCATTGTCGGCCTTGGGTATGAAGAGCTTCAAAGCATTTGCATAGATAGTCGGTCACACCATATAGTTGAAACAGGTCAAACACCTGCTCGCCAGTCATTCCTTTGGCTGCACCATATTCCTCAATACAGAATGCGACAAATAGTGCAATATCCTTATCTTTGATGCTCATAATTCATAATTTCTTGGTTATTTTTGTTACACGTGTTTTTTATGACAAATGTACGAAAAAAAATATATTTATGCAAGGCATTAGTATTTTTTTACTTTGATTTATAGTTTAGTAACTATTTGAACATAATCCTTGCGAGGAAACTATCATCATTTCCTCTCATTTACCAAACTCTCATACATCTCCAAATACTCCTTGCTCACCTTCATATAGTCATGATGTTTGCGCACGAAAGCCACACTATCGCGCGACAGCTGGCTTATTCTGCCAGGAGTGAGTAAGGCTTCTCGAAGTACGCGGAGGTTCTCCTCGTCTTGTTCTGGGCGAACATTTATTATAGGGCGAAGCTCTCGCTCGCCAATGAAGTCGTAATACTCTTCTTCACCTCCACCAATAACTACTGTTCCGCGAGCCATTGCGGCGAGCGAATTCATTGATGGAGTGTAGGAATACAGCTGATCGACCAATACATCCGACTCTGCAAGCATTTTGCAGTATTCAACGTAAGGAACATCATACACTTTCCTTACTTCAACCTTGTCGGGATGCTCAACAGCTATCTTCTCAACAAGTGTGGCTATTATACCTGCTCCTTTAATATAGTCCCTACGCGTTTGTATTCCTACAAGAACCTTGATGGGCCATTGCGTTCCTTTCACTCTTATTTCGCTCTCTGAGGGAATTTCTATTGGTAAAGGCAGGTAATGCAGCCTCGAACGATATTCATTCCTGTCGTAATAAACAAAATATTCGTAAAGGCATGCAACGAAAGCATCCACATGTTTATTTACATATCGAAAACAACTAACAAACTCCGGTAGATGCTGTTCTTCCATTCTCCACTTGTTCTCTTCAACATTGATGGGTCGAGTACCTATATGAGTGTCGGAATAGGCAAGTTCACCACGAGCTTGACCTTCAAAAACTACCGCGTCATCTCCCCAACAGCCTCTTATTACCTTTTTATTATATCGTTTAATGAATTTAAATAAAAGCTCGTTCCACTTCAGCTTCAGCGGCATGGTATGAAAATCGTTCATCTGAACAATGTCATTACCAATAAACAACTTTATATTTCTAAATATTTGCCATATAACCTTTAGACCACTTAACTTCCCCCAACGCATATCCCTATGTACGTCAATGTCTCGTGGACAATCTCTTACACACCCTCCAGATACAAGTGTAACATCATGTCCAAGTGTTCTAAAACCATTGCGCAATGTACTATGCACAAAACTTGCCTCGCCTAACAACAATATCCTCATGAAACGAAACTAATTAAATAAAGTTGTCGAGAATCACTTCCGACGCATCTCTTTTGATGATGCAAAGATAATAAAAAAAACTCACACCACAGAATAAAATAGAGGTTATTTCACAGCGAAATAACATTTTCATGCTTTCATAGCAGAATAAACCACATCCATTAGGGTGACTTTTGCCATAAAAACAAAAATGCTTTGTTAAAGGCTAAACGCATGGAAAGCGTTTATGTAAACATTTCGTCATCGGGCACCCTTCGGTATGGTTTCGGTATGCCTTCGTGACGTTAGCGCGCTGTTGTGAAATAATTTTGATACTGGGAGTGTGGGCGTCTCGCACAGCACCACCAGCAGAGCGCTACACGCTACAGTGCTACAGTTGAAAATGAAGCCTTGTTTTCCATTAAGAATTTTATTATATATATAAATATATATAATAAAATTTAACACTTCACTATCTATGCAAAAACAACTGTAGCACTGTAGCGTGTAGCGCTTCGGCATATATAGACTTTGCTCCTCCCTATACATTAGGGAGAGAGCAAGTTACTGAACTGAACATATTTATCCTTGAAACAATACTTATTGTAATGTGATAATAAAACTTTTCATTTACAAGCTAAGCATCCGCTCTATCGGCTTCACTGCTTCGCGAGCCACTTCCGGCTCTACTTCCACCGCAGGCCATTCATACTTAAGTGCATTGTAAATCTTCAGGAGGGTGTTCATCTTCATGTAGTCGCACTCGTTGCAGCTGCAACCTACGCCGCCCTCGCTTATCTCTGGCGGAACGGGATAGAACTTCGTATTTGGACAGGCGCGTTGCATTTCGTGAAGTATTCCTGCTTCTGTTGCCACAATATACTCGTTGTCGGGATGCTCCGTAGAGTATTTCAACAATACGGCGGTGGAACCTACAACATCGGCAGCAGCCAACACGGGACCTTTACATTCGGGGTGGGCAAGGACAATGGCTGCGGGGTGTTCTTCCTTCAGCTTGGCTATTTCTGCCACCGAGAAACGCTCGTGGACGTGGCAACCGCCATTCCACAGCAACATATTTCGTCCCGTCACCTCGTTTATATATGATCCGAGGTTGTAGTCAGGACCAAAGATTATCTTCTCGTCCTTTGGGAATGTATCTACTACTTTCTTCGCATTGCCGCTCGTCACCACTACGTCTGTCAAAGCCTTCACCGCAGCTGTTGTGTTGACATAGCTGATAACTTTGTAACCCGGATGTTCCTCCTTATATTTCTTCAAATCCTCTGCCTTGCACGAGTCGGCAAGTGAGCAACCAGCATTAAGGTCAGGAGCAAGGACAAGCTTTTCGGGACTTAGAATCTTGCATGTCTCAGCCATGAAGTGTACGCCGCACATCACGATTATCTTTGCATCCGTATCAGCGGCCTTACGTGCCAGTGCAAGCGAGTCGCCAATGAAGTCAGCCACCTCTTGTATTTCTCCGCGTGTGTAGTAGTGTGCAAGAATGATGGCATTTTTCTCCTTGCACATTTTTCTTATCTCCGCCTTGAGGTCAGTACCCTCGGCAACAGGTTCGTCGATGAACCCTTTTTGTTTCCATTCTTCTTTCATAATATAATTATTCTTTTTCTTTTCTTTTTTAAAATAAAGAATTTTAAGGATGATAGTGTGTGAATTAGTGAAAAACTTTTTGGTGATTTCCTTGTTTATTTCAATATAAACAAAAGAAATATAGTTGTCCACACTATGTGTTGATGCTATCTTGTTGAGATAGAAATCAATGCACAGTTTATCCACAATTATCTATTTCGGTGCAAAATTAATAAGTTTATATCTTTTTTCATCAAAAAATTGTGGAAATCTTACTTAAAACTTCATAATAACCCTGTTGATAACCACTTCAACAACCCTCAGAAAGCCATAAATGTGAATATGTTGATAACTTTTTAGGTTTATCAACATAGTTATCCGTAGAGTTATCAACAGTTTTTCAACATCGGTAACTATTGAGAGTGTAGGAGTCACGTCCGCATCTATATCATCATTCAGTAGAAATGGTAAAATAAATAACTTCGTCAGTAATATGCGAGCAAGATGCTCACAATCTTAATGCTTCGTATTAATGTCATAAATGGATAAAAACACATCCAAAATGCTTTTTTTATGCGTTTTAGAAGATTTTAACAATTGTAATGATTTAATTTTAAATTATTATCACTAATTTTGTGATGTCAATATATCTTCGAAGGGTTCTATCTTTTCGAGGAAATGGTGATGACATTTTACGGAAAGGTGTCGTCTTGTGAGTCTGACGCTTCGGCAGCCGACAATGAGGTGAACTTCCTGCACTTTTTTCGTATAGTGTCTGTTAACTAAACTATTTATTACTCGTGTTTATAGGAAGTAACACTAATTTTTTTATTAAAAAATGAGAAGTATTAGAAAATTAAAAGCAAAATTACTTATGTTTTTCTTTGCTTTGCTACTGTTACCGCAAATGGCTAATAGTCAAAGTATCGAACAATTGCAGGCATTAATAGACAATGCGGGAATCAGAACAAGGTCTGCTGACGTGGTAAATGAAATTGAAATTTCAAACTTTAATTCTGTAGAATATGATGGATCTTTAATTATAAGTTCAGGTCAGAAAATAAGATTCGTCAACGGTACATTGAAGTCAAAGTCTGGCTATACAGGACCTATCGTTACAGTGAAAGCTGGTGGCTATTTAGAATTGCCTTCCAATGTAACCATTCAGGGATATGAAGGACAAAATACTCCAAATGGTCTTATAAAAGTTACTGGAGGTGAAGTTCATGTTTCAGGTACTGTAATTAAAGAAGGATATTCAGATGTCTCGACCAATACATTGATATATGCTGATAACAGCGATAATACTGATTTGTCTAATAAAAGTATTATATACATAAACAAAAACAGTTTAGTTTCCGGGCGTATTCAACTGTCGAATAATAGTGACATTCTTGATTTGGAAAGTTCTTCTATCAATGGAATTATTGCAGGTTCTCCTGATAATAAAATAATAATGTCGGGAGATGTCAAGACATACTCTACTGAAGTGCCAATCTATTTCAAAAGTTTGACTCAAGGCAATAATGCTCATTTGCTATTAAGGTCGGCATTACAATATGATATATGCTTTAATGTTCCTTCTGCCGGCATTTCCATGGATAATGTTCTGATGGAAGGTTATTCAGGAGCAAGTTTATATACCATTACAGCTAACGACCTTGCACATGTTAATTACTACGACGAAAACTATCCTACTAAGGAATGGCAAATTTTTATTGAAGACAATAAAATAAAAGTAAATGAAGCTACGAAAGACTTGCAATCCGCTATTGATGCATTGCCTTCCAATGGTACAATATTCGAGATTGACTTGTCGTTGTACGACACTGTATTGAGTAAGACTCTGAATATCAACGGTAAAAAGGTAAAATTCATCAACGGTGAACTTAAACCAAACTTCAAAGGGAATCTGATAAACATTACCAATGGCGGATATTTGGAGTTGCCTGAGGGTGTTACTATAACAACATGTGAACAGACTTATGACTACGAAGGTCTAATTTATTTGAGTGGAGGTTCGCTAATAGTTTCTGGTGGACAATTGTTAAATTATAGATCTAACTATCCATGGCAGGAAATGATTGAAACCAATCCAAATACTACAGGCAATAATTACATTAAAGTAGATGGTGGAAAAGTACATGGATATATTAATTCATACTTTGGCAGTGACAATGTTGAATTGATAAGTGGCTACGTTAAAGGTGTTCATGCTTGGAATGAAACTGCAATTTTCCATATTTATGGCGATGTGACGGACTTGACGTTTGCAAGCATGAGTACCAGTAAAAATATTATTCCATACATTTGTTCTACTCCAAAAAATAAAATTACTTTCCAAGTTAGAACAGAAAGTGTAGATGTAGATAACAAACTGGCTTACAGTAAAGTTGATTTAACTGCAGAAGAAATGAAATATTTCTATTTTCTTCCTTCAACATCAAGTCCTTGGAACGAATGTGAATGGACAACATACTTGGACAATGGCTATATAAAGATTAAGAAGAAGTCGTTATATACGGTTAGTGACTTGCAGGCAGAACTCGATAGAATAGCCAGTGCAGGCACTTCAACAATTCTTAATCCTGAGACAATAGAAATTCCATCGGAAGGAATAGTAATAGATGGACCATTGTTTGTAAAGAGTGGTTGTTATGCCATAATCACTGGAGGTCCGCTGAAGATTGCCGAGGATTACGACAAGAACACAGGTGCAGACTTCGTGTGGGCAATACAGGAAAATGCGAAAATAACATTCAAGAACATTACCTATGATGCTAACAGCCAATACCACCATTTCTCGCATTTCTTTGTTTCTGGAAAAGTGGAGATGGGTGATGGCTTCGTAATAAACAATGTCTATAAGGGAACAGACAACACTTTTGGAGGATTCTTCTATGTCAACAGTAAAGGTGAAGTAAGTATACAGTCGGGTGATTTTGATATGGCATGGACGGTGGTTTATGCTTTTGAAAACACTTCAACAGGTGTTGCAGGCACAGCAATACTGAAAAGCAAGGGTAACAATGCCACCATCAACAGTAAGGGAACAGTATCCATTTCAGGAAATTCTAAAGTTTACGGCGGTACAAACATAACAGTGATTGCTGATAACTTTGTAATGGCTTGCTTCCCTAAAGACGGCGAGGAGTACGGAATATTCGGCGAAGGGCAAGCAGTACAGGCAAATTCAACCACCTATGAAATAGGTACGGTAGAAGGAAAGACCACCCTGATTAAGGATGGTTATGTATGCTATGACGTAAAATTCAAGACAAATGATGTAATGTTTGAAGGAACATGTAGAATGCAACCAACAACCTACAACATGCCTACGATGATTCTGAAGAAGGATGCTGTGATAGAAATTTCTGGTGAACTGAAGCAGAACATGACCCCTACAGGACAATATGTGAAGAAGACCGTTGATAGCTATTGCTGGAATGAAATAGAAATCGGACGTGCAATAATAAAGGGTAATTGGGCTTATAACATGACAGAGCAGGACTTCTCTAATCTCGAATTCCTCAACTTGCCTCCAGGCGTAAAGGCGTACTTCGACAAACGCGACAACACGGTGAAGCTGATTGACCTGCAGTGGTTGATAGACAATCCTATCAATAATACTGATGACGACGATGAGCCAATAGAAGTTCCCATACCTTGTGACGGAATAAACACTCAAAAGGACATTAGTTTAGCAGGTCTGCAAGCCCTTATAGACGGAAAGCCCGAAGAAGAGTGTGGTGAGCCACAAACTATAGAAGTTACATCTATTTGCGTAGGTTGCAACTCCGCTCCCAAACCAATTGTCTTTCGCCCTTGGGTTATGGGTGGTAATTGCACCATTGAAAAGGGTTCATGCATAAATCTCACAAACATATATGTTGATGGTTGTAGCGGTACAAAGCACATTTATGTTGAAGGTACGCTCATTATTGACATCAATGTATATATAAGAAACTTCATTGATTATGCCATTCATGTATGTCCAGGTGGTAATGTCATTTGGCGTGGTAGCGGCGGTGGCGCAAATGGCTTCATCTACAACGAAGGCGGTACTGTCACTATTGAACAGGGTGAGATAGGTGGAGGCTCAGGTTTCGGCATTGTAAACATTAGTGGTACTATCTACATACACGGAGGAGAAGGTGAGGGAGAAACTCCTACTCGTATTTATGGAGGCATACAGAATGGCACATCGTCAGACAATGGTGGAAAAATTTACATCTATGGAGGTGAAATATTCGATGGCATTATTAATTATGGTGAGCTGATTATCAGCGACGGAACAATTCATGCCAAAGACAATGACTCTGCCATTAAGAACTATGGCGAAATGCACATTGATGGCGGTATTATCGATGGTGACATCTATAGTTACGTTGACTTCCATTTGTGTGGTTGTGCAAATGTGACAAATATCTACATTGCACGCGGAGTAAAGATTTTCATCACCAAACAGCTAACCGTTCTTATTAGAATTCATTTTATTGTTGATGGTGATTTTGATACTAATAAGGCTATCCTATTGGGATCAAATGAATATCAACTGACACAAGCCGACACGCAGTATTTGTCATTTACTCTTCCTAATGGATTCAATTGGATTTATGATACCAACCTTTGGGCAATTATTATAATTTCAACTGATGGTATTGATGAAATATTCTCCGAGCAAGGACAGTTTTACGATATCTATGATATGAATGGAATAAAGGTAGGAAATACGGCTGACAAAAACAATCTGTCCGACGGAATATACATAATAAATGGCAAGACAATAGTACTGAAAAATAACAATTAACAGTAGTATCGCATGTAAATACATGTAGCAGATAAACTATTCATTAATATAAACACACCTAATTTAGCCTCCAGTCTTTTATAAACTGGAGGCTAAATTATTAAAAATCTTCTTGACTTTTTCCATCGTAAAGTTGGGTATAGAATGTCTATATTGATGACATTTACGGAAGTTTCAGAAAATAAAAACCCTTTTATTCTTCTATATTATTTATTTTTTGTATTTTTGTGCCGAAAATATACCATAGTAACCAAATGACTAACGTCAAACGCAATGAAAAAAATATATTTTGCTGCCTTGTTTTGTGCAGCTATTACTCAGGCAAAAGCACAACTGGTAATTAACGAAATAATGCAATCTAATATAGACTGTATAATGGACGACATCAACGAGTTTCCAGATTCGTGGGTGGAACTCTATAATGGAGGTTCATCAACAATAAATCTCTCGCAATATTCCATTGGCGATACAGAAAATTCTGCTGAAGCATGGAAATTGCCAAACTCCACCATAGCTCCTGGAGCATACGCATTAATATACTGCGACAAGGAAGAACAAGGTTTTCACACACCTTTCCGACTTGAGTCGGGCAAAGGATGTGCCGTTTATTTGTTTGAGAATAATCAGCTTGTAGATAAAATAGAAGGACTGAAGAAGCAACCCGCACCGAACATTGCATACGGACGAAAGAACGACGGAAGCGACACGTGGGGTTATATGGCTACTCCTACGCCTAAAGCAGCCAACTGCGGCGAGACACTTAAGGATTTGTTGGGCGAACCTGTATTTAGCAGAAATGGATGCGTTATGGAAAACGGAAGCAGCTTCTCGCTACAGCTCTCGCTGCCTGACGCTTCCACAACGGCTGAAATACGTTACACGCTTGACGGCTCTGAACCTACGAGGACAAACTATCTTTATTCAACTCCCATTCAGATAAGCAAGACAACCATCGTCAGGGCAAAGTTATTTGCCGAAGGAATGCTTTCGCCACGTTCAACCACACAATCATACATTTTCTTTCCGCGTGAGGTTACTTTGCCTGTAATTTCCATTGTAACGGACAGCAAGTATTTCTACGATGACAAAATGGGTATATATGTAGATGGTACTTACTCCTCACAGCAAAAGAACTACGAGTATGACTGGCGACGTCCAATCAACCTTGAAATATTCTTCGATAAAGACAAGAAGAGTCAGCTTAACCAACTGTGCGAGACGCGTATTATGGGTGGCGCGACAAGATCGTCAGCGCTCAAGTCGCTTGCTATATACGCTAACAAGCGTTTTGGTGAGAAGCGTTTCGACTATGAGTTCTTCCCCGACCAGCGTCCAGGCGTTACCGACTTCAAGTCGCTCGCACTCAGAAATGCAGGCAATGACTTCGACTATCTCTACATGCGCGACGCAATAATACAGCGCACCGCAGCTTCATACATCGACATCGACTGGCAAGCATGGCGACCGGCAATAGTGTATATAAACGGTGAATATAAGGGAATGTTGAACATACGCGAGCGAAGCAACGAAGACAATATCTACACTAACTATGATGGGCTTGAAGACATCGACATGTTTGAAAACTGGTGGGAACTGAAGTCGGGAACATGGGACCACTACAACGCCTTCAAAACCTTCTACAACGAACACGGTCACACTATGACTGAATATGAGAAATGGATGGACACACAAGAGTTTCTAAACCTCATGCTCGTAAACCTCTTCTTCAACAACCGTGATTTCCCCGGCAACAACATCGTCATGTGGCGACCACGTACTGAGGATGGACGTTGGCGTTGGATAATGAAGGACACCGACTTTGGCCTTGGACTTTACGGTACTCAACCCGACTACAACACCATTGCTTGGGTGAACAATCATGACTACGATCCAAATACGTCGTGGGCAAACGACTGGGAGCACACGCGACTCTTCCGCCGACTGATGGAAGATGACGACTTCAAGCGCGAGTTCATCGACCGTGCGGCAATATATATGGGCGATTTCCTCAATGAACGCGGTACGAGGGCCATTTGGGATCCTATGTATGAGATGATAAAATATGAGTATCCCAACCATCGCTACATATACAATCCTTGGTGGCCAAATTATGACGAAGAGCTTGCCAACGCAAGAAAATTCATTGCTAACAGATCTGACTATTTTTACAAATATGTAGCAGAATATTATGGTGTGGGCACTCCAACTCAACTTACCGTAAATACGGCACTAACTGACGATGAGCGAAACATAATAGATGTCTCGATGAACGGCGTGAAGTTGAGCGAGGCTCTTTTCAACGGAAAGTTCTATGCAAATAGGGTTTTGACACTGAGCAGTGAGTCGAATAGAGTGAAGGGATGGAAAGTGGCTATAACCACCAATGGAAAGACCGAGGAGAAGGAAATTATGGGAAATAGCTATGACTTCATCATGCCAAGTTGCAGCAGCATGACTGTAAATGCCATTGTGGGTGACGACACTTTCATAGACAATATTTATTACGACTACGAGAAATCAGCCGACATAATTTCGTTGTCGGGAGCTGTGGTAAGGAAAAATGCTACATCAACAGAAGGTCTTCCTTTAGGCATTTATCTTTGGAAGGGTCGCAAAATTGTTTGTCAGTAATATTCTGCTTATTGGGAGTGTTGACATCTCATCCACACTCCCAATATTTAATTTATAATTCCGTCGGTTTGATGCTAAAGCAGCTGTGCAGCCTTTTTCAGCCTTACGGTTTGAATAATTTCGTTGGGAGTCATGTCTGCCAAAGTCTTCATTTTTGTGAAGAGGGTGGAGCGACTAATGCAAAGCTTGCTGGCAAGGAAGTTGACAGAAAGGTCGGGATTGGCGAAGTTCGCCTCAATTATTTCCTGCATTTTCAGTAGCAGTTCCTTATCTATTTGGCGACTGAGCTATTTCCGTAATTCCACGTTCATGCCTTCCGACTTTGAGTCGGAGTCGGTCTTTGCTGTGAGCATGATGAATGGTATGTGGCTCGTCTCACTGTTTGCCCTAACGTTGCGACAGAATTCCGTACCGTCCATGCGTGGCATCATCCAGTCGCAGATGATTAGCGAGATTTCATTCTTCTGCAACTTGTCGAGAGCCTCGATTCTATCATGTGCCGTAACGGGTGTTGGTTGATGGATTTTATTTGTTCAGGCCTCCATCGTCGCTTGCTATCCAGATGTTGTGCTGATTGTCTTCACAGAAGCGACCTATTACGTTTCCTTGAACGGAGTTTTTTCAGTCTTGAGTGCTTGAAGCTTTTGAAGCGTCCTGTCGAGGGCGACACGTAGTTAACGTGAGTTCGATGAATTTTCATATTGAAAACAACCGCCTGATGTAGGCGCAATGCTGGGAGTGTGAGCGTCCCGCCCGCACCTCGCCTACAAGGTTATCCCACAGCCGTCATTTTTTTCGCCAAATGGTGCGCATGGTGCGGGCGGGACGCCCACACTCCCGTCGTTAGCATAGATATAAAGGGAATTTCGTCGAACTCACGTTAGTTAGGTGTTGCTCGACAATTGATGGCGATAAACGCCTTGTCCCATGGTGGCAAACCACACACCACCGTCCTTATCGCATGAAATCGACATCACCTGCGACTTTATCGTCGATCCGTCGTCGGCCTTGATATCGAAAAACCTTATTTCTTCGGTTGACAGCTTCAGAATATATACACCATTGAAGGTGCCTATTAATATGCTGTCGCCTATTTCGAGCAAAGCAGTGGCTGACTGTGAAGAGCTGATCTTACCGATGTTGAATTGGCGCATGCTGATGCCGTCGAAGCGTTTGAGGCCTGCGTCGGCTCCAATCCAAATGTATCCCTTCTTGTCCTGTATCACAGTCCACACGGCATTTGACCAAAGTCCGTCATATGCCGAGTAGTGACGGAATGTGAAGTCGTAGTTGTTTGCCATTGCCAACCACGTGTAAAAAAGTGATGCTATGAATAAGGCAGCTCTTTTCATTTGTTGTTATTTTGGATTACTTACTCCTTGATTCTTTAACTCCAAAAGTCATTGTCCTGTCGTCTTCCGAAGTTTTTCCACGGCAGTTTTTATCATGTCGTGAGTGCCACTGCCGTCGGTAACGTATTTCACTACCATTTCTGCATATTCTATTGCCTCCTTCAGTTCTTTGTCCGTGTTCTCGTCGGGAGTGCCAGCTCTTCTAAGGAGTCTTGTCAGAGGGCGAAGGTCTTCAACTTCGGCAAGGTTGCTCGGACGCATGGTGACGATGGCCTTGTTGAGCAAGGCGGCAGCACCATTTATTTTCTTCTGAGTCATGGCGGCTTCACTCTCGTCAACCATCTTGGCATTGTCGAGAGCTTGCATCAGACGCCAGAATCCGTTTGATGCCCATTTATCCTCCTCTGCCTTGCGCTCTTCAGCAGTCTTTATCAGAGCTTTCAGTTCACTCTTGTCAATCTCCACCTCAATGTTTGCACTTGTCTGAGGCGCATCAGTGTGGTTTATGCGGTAGTAGTGTGTGGAGTGTGCTGTGCGGTAATAGTCTGGTTGGAAGGTCTGACCTGCAACGGTAAGCGTGAAAAGGTTGCCGTTATAGCCTTCGTTGCCGCCCTGAACATCGTTTACTACGATGTTGTCGAGACGTGAGTCGATGTTCAACGTAGCGTCGCTCCATGTAATGGCATCCGTTCCAGTCATTGCCAAAGGACCATACATGAGTGTTCCTACCCAGGCATCGTCCAACGGAGTGCCGTCGAGGCTTGCCACTTCGCTTGATAACTTGTCGGCACCATAGAATATGTGCTTACTGAAAGGCATTTCTATCTCTATCTTGTCGCCCTTCTTCCATTTTTTCTTGTCGATGGCAACGTATGAGCTTGGATTAAATTCGTCTTTCATCTGTTTTCCGTTCACCTTTATGCTAAAACCCTTAGTTGCCCAATATGGTACGCGTACTTTAAGCGTAAAGTTTGCCTTGCCTTCAGTTATTACAATGGTTGACTTCTGTGCAGGCCAAAGGCAGTCTTGTTTCAGGGTTATTCCCTTCTCGCGCCAGTTGAGTGTTGATGGAATGTAGAG
Organism: Prevotella sp.; assembly: GCA_051878735.1. GTDB lineage: Bacteria > Bacteroidota > Bacteroidia > Bacteroidales > Bacteroidaceae > Prevotella. Next base: position 13,330 of record JBJEKR010000025.1, read on the forward strand.
TCCTACCCAAAGAGTGTTGTCGGAAGCAAAGTAGGCAGCTTCCTGATATTTTGTGTGGTTCTCCGAACCTGTTCCGCCGCAGCAGGTCGATTGTGGGGTCTCGTTACCGAAAGGCTTTGTGGCATTGAGTCCTACGGCATACTGGTAGCACGTCTGATATTTTTCTGGATTTATTGAACCCACCACCTGATTGTAGAGAGTGCGTTCGTAATAGTCCATGTATCTCGCATCGTCGGGATTGTAGCAATTCAGGTCGCGTGTGAGCTTAAGTAGGTTGTAGGCGCAGCAGGTCTCGTTAATGTCGGGATTGGCAAGCGCATCACCCTCTTGCATACCGTTTGTTGCCATGCTAAGAATCTGTGCGTATGGCTGACGGAACATCTCGCCGTTGCCCACGCCGCCAGGAGCATAGGTGTAGCGTCCCTGCAGCATTGTCCAGAAGTTTAGCGAGAGGTTGTAGTAATATGGGTTGGCATTGCCATTATAGCTGCGCAAGGCACCAATTATCATTGGAATGTGCTGATTGGCATGGCGAGTGCGGACATTGTCGATGTTCTTTGCCAGTTTGTCGAAGAACTTCGGAGCGTCGAAGCAGTTGGAGGCTTCGAGTAGCTTTGCTTTCTCGTCGCTGTCGCTAACCATTTCGGAAAGCCGTGCGAGCGACTCGCCAATACCTCCAACTTCGCCGGCAATATACATGTCCCACATCTCATATCGGTTACCTGGTAGTGCGCGACGCTCGTATTGAGTGCCGTCGGACTTTACGAATGTGCGGTAGTGCATGCGGTTCCAAACCCATAATCCCATGTCCTTGGCTATGAGCAGTGCCTTGTCGGTTATTTCCTTGTCGTCGAAGTAGGTTGCAATGTCTATGAGACCTGCCAACTGTTTGTGTACACTATAATAAGGTGCCCACACCCAGTCGCTGTTGTTGTAGGCGCGATACATCTCAATCAGTGCGCAATGCTGTGCGGGAATGGCGTTGATGTATCCGTAGCCGTATATCTCAGGGTGTTTCTTGTATTCGTTGAAGGCTTCCCACGTCCCCTTCATCTCCCTCAGTTCTGATTCGGGAGCAAAGTCGCGTGCCTCCCAGTAGCGGTTGAGATTCTTGTCGAACACAAAGGTCTTCTCCTGGCACTTGCGCAACTCATTGACCATTATCGTGATGTTCTTTCGTAAGGTTGCCTTTTGCTGTGGGTCGGTGGTCACGGCGTAAGCCTGTGCTATTGCTGACATGTAGTGTCCCGAGCCATGTCCCTTCAGCTTGCAGTCGGGAGCATCCCAACCATCCGACACGGTGTAGCCCTCTGTTGGAAGTCCGTAAGTGTCGCGATAATTGTAGAGCTGCTGTCTTACGTCCCAGCTGCAAATCTCGCGTAATGCCTCGTCGCGGTTGTGGGTCAGTCGGTTGTTACCGTCCACCGTCACGTCAGTAAGTTTGAATGTGTGTGCTATGGTTTGCTTGGGAGTGTCGTAGGCATCGCCAACAACATTCACCTGTGCTTTTATCGGAAATCCGTTATCTGTCGTCTCGTCACCAATTATATAACCTGCAATGCTGTATTGGCTGCCTGCTGGTGTCTGCTTTGCATCTGCCTCCTTCTGTTCCGTGTCAACGGCTGCATTAGTCCATCGCACCTGACGGAACTCCGACATGCCGTCAGAATATGTCACCCAAGCCCAATAAGGCAATCTTGGAACAGTACCCACAGGGCATTTTACTACTATAGGGTTCACCTCTGCTATGGTGCGTGGGGTGGAGAAGGTTGCAAATACTTTAGGTTTTGGCTGACTCATGGCAAGTGGGTTCGCCATTATTGGTGTTGATGTTAGGAAGGAGCATATTGTGACTCCTAAAATTAACGAGAACTGATTTGTATTCATATTTTTCTTTAGGTTCTTGTAAGTGAATAAAAATTACTGTGCAAAGTAAGTAAAAAAAATATATGCGGATAAAACAATCGTCCAAAAGAATAATAAAATAGTACAACGCTGCTTTTTTATGATATTTTTAGGGCTTTTCAGCACCATTTTTCATGTTTCTTGGGTGGTGACTGAGCACCTCCTTGCGTATTTCTGTCTCGTCGAGATGGGTGTAGATTTCAGTTGTCGAGATGTGCTCATGACCCAGTAAAGTCTGTATAACACGTAAGTCGGCGCCTCCTTTGAGCAATTCTGTGGCAAACGAATGGCGAAGCGTATGGGGGCTTATGGTCTTGGTTATGCCGGCAGCTATGGCTTGGCGTTTTATCATGATGAGAATCATTGTACGGGTAAGTTGACCGCCACGGCGGTTGAGAAACACGAAGTCGCGGCTGCCTGGTTTTATCTTCATCAGGTTTCGGTCGATGAACCAGTAATTCAATTCTTTTATTGCCTTTTCCGAGATGGGTACGAGACGTTCCTTCGACCCTTTCCCGACTACGCGAATGAACTGTTCGTCGAGGTAGAGTCCTGAGAGCTTCAACGACACCAGTTCGCTGACGCGCAATCCGCAGGAGAACAATACCTCTATGATGGCTCGATTGCGTTGACCCTCCCATTTCGAGAGGTCGATGGACTCTTCAAGCATGTCCACCTCTTCGGTTGATAACACTTCGGGCAAGTGTTCGCCCATCTGTGGTGATTCGAGAAGTTCCGAAGGGTCGTCTTCACGATAGCCGTCGAGCTGTATAAAACGGAAAAACGACCTCACGCCACATAGCACTCTGCACTGTGACACGGCTCCTATGCCAGTGTCGTGTAGGGAGGCTGCGAAATTCTGAAGGTTGTCGAGCTTAAGTGTTAGAATGTCAAGTCCGTTGTCGGCACAATATATGAGTAGCTTCTCCACGTCGTTTAGATAAGCGTCGAGAGTGTTTTGTGAGAAATTTCGTTCCAATTTAAGGTATCTTTTATATCTCTTTACGATATTTGCCTCCGTTTTCTTGCTCATTTCTTTAGTTTTTTGTACTTTTGCGCTGCAAATATAATAAAAAAAAACGATATTATGAAGATTCAGATTATAAATGGCCCAAATCTTAACCTTTTGGGGACACGTGAGCCAGACATTTATGGTTCAAACACTATGGAGTCATATCTCGAACAGTTACGTAGCCGTTATCCTGAAATCCAGTTAGATTACTATCAGAGCAACATCGAGGGAGAACTGATAGACAAACTTCAGGATGTTGGGTTCAGCTATGATGGCATAGTGCTCAATGCCGGAGCATATACCCACACCAGCATAGCTTTGCAAGATTGCATTCGCTCGTTGAAGGCTCCTGTTATTGAGGTTCATATCTCCAACGTACACAAACGCGAGGACTTCCGTCATCATTCCTACATCTCCTGCGCTTGTCTCGGCGTTATCTGCGGTTTCGGTATGGATTCTTACCGTCTTGCCGTAGAAGCCTTAAAAAACACTCGCTAAACAGTATTCGTGGTGTTGACATAAGACACACTCTCAATAGAAAATGTAAAAATGCTCTCATCATTAGAAGATTATATATCACAGCATATAGACTCCGAAGGCGACTATCTGTATCGGCTTTATCGGGCAACTAACATTCAACTCCTCCACGGACGCATGGCAAGCGGTCACCTCCAAGGCCGCCTCTTGAAGATGCTGGTGCAGATGATTCAGCCAAAGAACATTCTCGAAGTAGGGACATTCAGCGGGTATAGTGCCATCTGCCTTGCCGAAGGGCTTTCCGAGGGAGGTAAACTCTACACCTTCGAGATAAACGACGAGCAGGAAGACTTTACACGGCCATGGATTGAAGGTTCTTCAGTTGCTGACAAGATAGAATTCATCATAGGCGATGCAATAACCGAAGCTCCACGCCTCGGTGTAACCTTTGACATGACTTTCATTGATGGAGATAAACGCACATATATAGAGACTTATGAGATGGCACTAAGCGTGATGCGTCCAGGAGGATTCATTATTGCCGACAATACGTTGTGGGATGGTCATGTGGTGGAGTCTGAATACGACCGCGATCAGCAAACAATCGGCATTAGACGCTTCAACGACTATGTTGCCAACGACAATAGGGTAGGGAAGGTCATACTGCCTCTACGTGATGGGCTGAGTATCATTAGGATTAATGAACTCAATTTTCGCAAATAAGGGAAGTTAAGGAAGTATGTCTAAGCCTCGAAAACTCCTTTGAGCGAAGCGAAAAAAAAGACAATAGTTTTTTCGCTTCGCTCAAGGAAACTCCTTCTTTAACTTCTGAGAGTTGAGCACTTGTGAAACTTATATTAACGTGAGTTCGACGAAGTCAATTAAATTACTATTTTTACTGATTTGCGATTAAGCTATCAACTTGTCAACTCTGCTTACTGACAGCATGTGGCAGACATACGAAACTTTAAATAAAGTAAATATAAGGATTAAAGAATATAAAAAAAGGGTTTTAAAGAATAAATAATTAAAAATTAAGCCTCTAAGACTTCCCATTTAATATGGCATAAACGTATTATAATAAACAAATTAAACAAAAGATAAATAATAATGAAACTGAAAAAACTATTTTTCGCCGTATTGATGATTACATTCTCAGCTGTGACGTTTGCACAGCAGATGCCATCAATACCAGTTGACCCTGATGTACGCATCGGAAAGTTGGACAATGGTCTTACCTATTACATTCGTTACAACAACTGGCCAGAAAACCGTGCAGAGTTCTACATAGCTCAGCGCGTTGGTTCCATTCAGGAAGAAGAGGAACAGCGAGGATTGGCACACTTCCTCGAACACATGTGCTTCAATGGAACAAAGCACTTCCCAGGAAATGGAATTATACGCTATTGCGAGTCGATAGGCGTTAAGTTCGGTGCCGACCTCAATGCTTATACAAGCATCGACGAGACAGTTTACAACATCAGCAACGTACCTACAAAGACTCCTAATGCCGTTGACTCATGCCTCATAATCCTTAGTGACTGGGCAGACGGTCTGCTGCTTGAGACTGAGGAGATAGACAAGGAGCGTGGTGTGATACATGAGGAATGGCGTTCGCGCACAACTGGAATGCAGAGAATGTTGGAGCGAAATCTACCAATACTCTATCCTGACAGCAAGTATGGAAAGCGTATGCCAATAGGCTTGATGAGCGTCATCGACAATTTCGAGCCAAAGTTCCTTCGCAACTACTATGAGACATGGTATCGCCCTGACAATCAAGCAGTAATTGTCGTTGGCGACATTGATATCAACTATGTTGAGAACAAGATTAAGGAACTCTTCGGCGGCATAAAGATGCCAGAGAATCCAAAGCCGCTCGTTGCTGAAGAGGTACCCGACAACAAAGAGCCTATCATAATCATCGATAAGGACAAGGAGCAGAGAACCACTGCTCTGATGATGATGTTCAAGCACGAGGTAATACCTAATGAGGCAAAGACAACACTTGACTACATTGTGGATAATTACCTAAGGGGAACCGCCACATATCTACTCAATGCAAGACTTGCAGAATGTGCGCAAAAGGCAGAAAGCCCATTTGTGGGAGCAGAGGCAGGAGACCAAAACTACCTCTTTGCAAAGACAAAGGGAGCATTCGAACTTAATGCAACGCCAAAGGAAGGACAGATAGAGGCATCGCTCGCCGCTGTCTATCGTGAGGCTCTGCGTGCTGCCGAGTTTGGATTCACCGCTACGGAGTATGAGCGTGCTAAGGCAAATACACTTAGCTCATTGGACAAGGCGTACAGCAACAAGGACAAACGCTACAACGGACAGTTCTGCCGACAATATCAGGCACATTATCTCAACAACGAGCCTATACCGTCAATCGACTTCAGCTATCAGACAATGAAGCAGATGGTGCCGGCAATTCCGCTTGAGGCAGTGAACGCAATGATGAAGATGCTGGTGCCAAAGACCGACTCAAACCTCGTCGTAATATGCTTCCAGAACGAAAAGGAAGGAAACACCTATCCAACGCGAGAGGGAATACTCAAGGCTCTCAACGACGTGCGCGGCGAGAAGCTGGAGGCTTATGTCGATAACGTCAAGAACGAGCCTATCATGACCACGCTGCCACAAAAAGGCTCAATAAAGAAGGAGACGGAGAACACAACCCTCGGATATAAGGAACTGACTCTCTCCAATGGAGCGCGCGTGATATTGAAGAAGACCGACTTCAAGAAAGATCAGGTAGTGCTGCAAGGCGAGGCCGTGGGTGGAACATCAACCTACGGAAGCGAGGATTTCGCCAACATAAAGATGTTCAACGACGTAATTGATGCAAGCGGACTTGGAAACTTCTCAAGCACAGAGTTGCAAAAGGCTCTCGCAGGAAAAATTGCAGGAGCGACAATCTCGTTGTCCAACACAAGAGTGAACGTCAAGGGTTCGTCAACGCCTAACGACCTGGAGACAATGCTTCAGCTTGTTTACCTTTATTTCACTAACATAAACAAAGACCAGGAGTCGTTCGACAATATCATCAAGCAGTATGAGATAGGACTGAAAAACAAGGCCATCTCGCCTGATGCCGCCTTCAACGACTCGGTAAACGTGACAGTAAACAATCATAACCCACGTTTCGCGTCGATAGAGTTGGACGACCTGAAGAAAGTAAGCTACGACCGTATTCTTGAAATGGCAAAGGCTGCCACTGCCAATGCAGGAGCATTCACGTTCTATATTCTCGGAAACTACGACGAGGCAACGGTACGTCCGCTCATCGAGCAGTATCTGGCTTCGCTGCCGACAACAAAGCAGAAGACAAAGGTGCGCAACGTCTTCTCACAATTCAAGGGAGAGACTGTCAACCACTTCAAGCGTAAGATGGAGACACCAAAAGCCAACTCAGTCATAATGTGGAGAATGGACAACGTACCATATTCCTTCGAGAATAGCGTAAGGGCAAGCATGGCTGCACAGGTGCTCAGCATGATCTATCTGAAGAAAATCAGAGAGGAGGCAAGTGCCGCATACTCGTGTGGAGCACAGGCAGGCTTCTACCGCAACGACTTCGGCACCCACGCACAGATTACAGCATTCTGTCCGATGAAACCAGAGAAGGCCGATGAGGCTATCGGCATTATGCGCGACGAGATGAACAACATGGCAAAGACATGCGATGCCGACATGCTGACAAAGGTTAAGGAGTATATGCTTAAGAGTCTCGACGACCAGATGAAGACTAATGCCTACTGGCTCAATGTCATCTACGGCAACGTTGCCAATAAGGTTGATTTCCATACTAATGCAAAGGCCGTCATCGAGGCACAGACACCCGAAACCATCTCTGCCTTCATTGCACAACTGCTGAAGCAGGGCAACACGGCTGAGATTGTGATGTTGCCTGAGGAATAAGGAATAGAACAGAAATATAACAAATTGTCGCGGTGGTTGATTGGTTCAGCCACCGCGACATTTTTATTCGTAATGGAAAAAGTGCCAAGTTTGCTTGGATTATCGTGGAAAAAGGTGTATCTTTGCACCCAAAGAATAAAAACGAGACATTTATGATTCCTAAAAGAATACATTACTGCTGGCTGTCTGACGAGCCGTTTCCACGAAAGATAAGAAAGTGCATGGACACTTGGCAGAAGACACATCCTGACTACGAGATAGTCAGATGGAGCACAAAGAATTTCGACGTAAATGCAATACCTTATGTAAGGGAAGCCTATGAGGCAAGAAAATGGGCTTTTGCTGCCGACTATATACGAATGTATGCTCTCTACAACGAAGGTGGCATATATCTTGATTCTGATGTCATTTTGCTTAAAAGGTTTGACGACTTCCTCGACAACTCTTTCTTCTCAAGCATGGAATACCATCCGTTGCAGATTGAGAAATGCGGGACAATGCAGTATGTTGATGCCGATGGCAAACGAACGGCTGACAAATACATAGAGGGAATACAGATTCAGGCTGCTGTAATGGGAGCCGAAAAGGGATGTCCGTTTGTCAAGAAGGTAATGGATTGGTATAATGACAAGCACTTCGTCAACGAGGATGGCTCTATTGCCACTAATGTTCTCTCGCCTTATATTTATGCAAGGGTGGCTGAGGAAATGGGCTTCATTTATAAGGATATCGACCAACAGCTGCCTGGCAGAGTCCACATATATCCTTCAGAAACATTTGCGGGCAACAAGCACGAGGTCACTCCCAACAGCTATGCCATCCACCTGTGTGCCCACAGCTGGCACATGTCGCCTATGGAAAAGCTGAGAAAATGGCTTGGCATAAGCAAGAGGTTCACAAGAAAATAGCCTTACTGTTCGTAGGAATGGAAAGAGAAACGAGAAACTGTGGTTGTAATATGCTTAACGAGATGAGAAAGAAAATAAGGAAATGGTGGTACACATATATACGCCATACTCGCAAGAATGGACATCTATCATTCTTTATAACCAGCATATTGAGATATGTCTATCCAAAGCAGCTGTTGAGAAAAAGGCTGAAGGGTATTCTCATGTCGTTCAACCGCTTGCCGTCAGCAGAGAAGGAATACATACGGGATAGGGTTGACTACTATTGTAAGTTCAACGACATGATAGCATTGCCTGATGACGCTCCACCATTGAGTAACTTCACATATAGGAAGAGAGAGTCGTATGTGCATGACTATGTAAACAGCACCTATTTCTTTGACGCATACGAATACACGAGATTCTTCCCCGAAAACATGCGTTGGGCTTACATTACGGGTGATGTCAACACAGTGATGCCATTGCCTGAGATAACAAAGAGCCGACCTTTGATGGAAGGTGACGCAAACCGCAACAACATTCTGCTCAATCTCGACAAGGTGAGGCACTTCACATGGGTTTGCGACCCTTTTTCTTGGGAAGAGAAGGAATGTAGAATACTTTTTAGAGGCGATGCGAGAGATAAGCCCCGCAGGCTTAAGTTCATCGAGATGTGGAAAGACCATCCATATTGCGACCTTGTAAGCACGGGGAAAATGAGTCTTTATGACCATCTCTACTATAGATACATTATGGCACTGGAGGGAAACGATGTGGCATCGAACCTTAAGTGGGTAATGTCGAGCAACAGCATTGCCGTAATGCCACGACCCACTTGCGAGACATGGTACATGGAGGGAAGGCTCATACCGAACTATCACTACATTGAAATAGCTTCTGACTATCACGACCTCATTGAACGTATAGAATATTATGAGGCTCACCCAGAGGAGGCTAAGGCTATTGTCGAACACGCACATGAATGGGTGAAGCAGTTTAGGAACAAGAAGCGTGAGCGACTCATTTCACTGATGGTTTTGGATAAATATTTCAAGCTGACAGGTCAAAAACAATAAACGCAATATATATATGAAACGGACATTATACATATTATTATATGCAGTATGGTACTCAATATCTTTGTTGCCACTGAGGATATTGTATGGCATCAGCGAATTTTTCTATGTCATTGTATATCATGTCTGGGGATACAGAAAACGTTTGGTGCGCAAGAACCTTGCTGATTGTTTCCCAGAGAAAGACGAAGGTGAAATAAGGAAAATAGAGAAAGACTACTACCATTGGTTCTGCGATTACATTGTAGAGACCATTAAGCTATTGTCAATCTCGCATGAAAATATATGCAGAAGGATGAGGTTTGAGGGAACAGAGAGAGTTAGGCAGAGCTTCGACAATGGGCGAAACGTTGTCATATATTTAGGTCACTACTGCAACTGGGAGTGGGTTTCCACTCTTCCTTTGCACTTCGATGGCTACAACGAAAGGGTCGTTTTCGGTCAGATTTATCATCCTCTTGAAAACAAACCGGTCAACAATCTCTTTCTTAAGTTGCGAGGACGAGCAGGGGCGAAGAGCATATCCATGATGGAAACTCTACGACAGATTATACAGATGAAACGCGACGGCAAACAGTGGATCATAGGATTCATTGCCGATCAAGTTCCGTTGTTGCAGAACATTCACTACTGGGGCGACTTCCTCAACCACGACACACCTTTCTTCTCAGGGGCAGCCACCATAGCTGAGAGATTCGATGCCGATGTGTATTATCTTGATATGAGAAGAACGAAAAGAGGATATTATGTCGGAGAGTTTCAAAAAATGACGACACAGCCAAAGGTAATTGGCGAGGAAAAAATTACCACTATGTATGTCAAGATGTTGGAACAGAGCATTAGGCGACAGCCGCAATATTGGCTGTGGACTCACAACCGATGGAAGCGAACTCACGAGGAGTTCAACCTTCGTTACGATCCAAAGACGGGAAAGTTTGACACGCGTGACCTTGACGAGATTCGTCGAGAGAAGTCTCTTGCTGCAGCTGATACATCAAATTAGGATTAATGGAAAAATTACACGCTATGAGAATACTGATTGTGGTAATTGAAAAGCTGCCCGTTGTAACTTACGGAGGGACGGAAAGAGTTGTATGGTATTTGGCACGTGAGTTGAGGAAAATGGGACATGAGGTTTCTTTCCTTGCTAAACCAGGCTCTTGGTGTGAGTTTGCAAAATGTTATTATTATGATAGTTCCAAACCTATCGACAAGCAGATACCCGAAAATATTGATGTCATTCATTTCAACAACTCGTCAATGGGATATACAGGGCAAAAGCCTTATATTGTAACCTATCATGGCAACAATCTAAAGGATATTGACCAGAATGCCGTTTTCGTGTCACGCAATCATGCCGAACGCCACCATTCAGCCTGTTTCGTACATAATGGACTTGATTGGGACGACTATGGACCCTTCGAGAAAGATGCAACTCGCTCCTATTTCCATTTTCTTGGTAAGGCAGCATGGAGGGTAAAGAACGTAAAGGGTGCCATCAACGTGATAAATGCGTTACCGAATGAGAAATTATATGTATTAGGAGGTTATCGTCTAAACTTCAAGATGGGTTTCAGGTTCACACTTTCGCCTAAGATAAAATTCAAGGGAATGGTAGGAGGAGAGGAAAAGAATGAATTTCTACGACACAGCAAGGGATTGGTCTTCCCTGTAAGATGGGATGAGCCTTTTGGACTTGCCATTACAGAAAGCCTTTATTTTGGAGCTCCTGTCTTTGCCACACCTTATGGTTCACTGCCGGAATTGGTAACAAGGGAAGTTGGTTTTCTCACAAGCAGCAAGTCGGAGATGATACGCCACATTAGTGATGACTATGACTATAATCCCGTAGTCTGTCATGAATATGCTCAAGACCTTTTCAATTCCAAGCTGATGGCTGAAAGATATTTAGAGAAATACGAAATCGTAGTTAATGGACAAAAACTTAATGATATAAAACCGTATTTTTTAGCTGACGAATCCTGCCATAAGTCAAAGTATGCTTTCGATTGAAGGCATCATCGCAATCATTTCTGTTAACTACACATCACGCTTAAAAAAGAGTGAGGGGAAGACGAACTCACGCTCGTTTTCCCCTCCACATTCAACTAAAAAATCACTAAACCAAATATATGAGAACTTTTTCGGATGCAAAGTTAGAAAAGATTTCAATACGTTTATGATACTATCTTTGCCAATAGTGATACTATTCGTGATTTTATTTCACGCTCCACTCGAAGAGTCCTGCAGAATTGTCGGCAGGCAAGTCTATCTCCATCTTCACTGCAGTTGTCTTCACTGGCTCGAAATTCACCGTACAGGCAGAGCCTTGTGCGTCGGTCTTTATCAGCTTTATGTGATAATCAGCTTCCTTTGCGTGCAGTGCGTCGAAAGGTTCAACCGACATTAAAAGTAACTGTTTTCGTGCGTCGAAGGTCTAAACATGCATTATAAGTGCTTGTTGTCGCAAGAATTTTCCTTCTTTTGACATTAAAAATAGCTTTTTTCGCAAGATTATAGGTATTTTCAACACCGGTTGGGGCTTTTGTAGCGTTGCAACAGCTATTTTCAATATCGGTTGGGGCTTTCGACGTGCGTTAACAGGCACTTTTTCCTTAGTTGGACCTTTCGACGCGCGTTAACAGCTTCAAACGGGACTCTGAGGAAGCAAAAACGTGCGTTTACGCCCTCAACGTCACTACGAACCTTGAGCCTTGCGACTGATACGAGCGGTCGAGAATGACCGTCGCGCCCATTCTCTTGGCAATCTCGCGTACGAGCGGCAGTCCGAGGCCTGCGCCTGGAACGAAATCGTCAACCTTGTAGAAGCGGTCGAAGATGCGTTCCTCGTCGCCTTCGGTAATGCCCTTGCCGGTGTCGGTGACGGCGAACACGGTGTTGCCGTCGGCATTGGTGGTGCACTCGACGCTGATGTAGCCCTCAGAAGTGAATTTCACGGCGTTGCCCACTAAGCACTGCAAGATGCGCGCCAGACCCTTGTAGCTGGTTTCCACTGTGTCCAGTCCGCTGTTGTTGCTGAAGGTCAGCTCCACGCCAGCTTGTGGTCGTGGCACGACGGCATTCACCTCGTTGAACAAATCGTCGATGGCTACTGTCTCTTTTGGCAGCGGCTCGTCGCTGCTCTCGTATTCTGAAATCTCAAGGAACTTGTTCAACATTCGCGTCATATAGTTCGTCTGTTCGCCTATGATTTCGTTGTACTGCCGCTTCTCATCGTCAGAGAGTTGGAAGTTCGGGTCGGTGAGCAGCTGCACGAAGCCGAAAATTTGGTTCAGTGGCGTGCGTATCTCGTGCGACATGTTCTTTATGAACGAGTCCTTCATCTGCTTTGCCTCGTCGTCACCAGCCTTCTCCTGTTTGCCGATTGTCTTCGACCACTTGCGGTATTCCTCGGCGTGTATGCCGAAATGTTCGTAGAACTTCTTGCCGAAGTCGTTGGCATCCCTGTAGCCGCACTCAGTGACAATCTCGCCGATTGTCTTGTCTTCCTTCAGCATTTCGAGGCTCTGCTTCAGCCTTATCTCTTCGGGATTGACGTTCTTCGCATCGTCGGTGAGTTGCATTCTTGTCAGCTCGTTTTCCTTCTGCATCATCTGGTTTATCGTAGCTACGATGGTCTTGTTGCGTCGGTTCACCCTGCGGCTGAATCGCATCACAATCATAATGAACACTGCACCAATCACCAGCAACACAACCACGCCGACCAATATGTATTTCTGCCTGTTCAGCTTCGCTTCCTGCTCAGCAATCTGCTTTTCCTTCTCTTGCGTTTCGTAGATTTTTGCGAGTTCGGCGGCGTTTTCCTCTTTCGTCTTTTTGTCGATGCTGTCCCTGCATCCTAACATCTTCTCAGCCGTTTTCACCGCTATGGCATAGTTTCCCATTCCCTTATAGGCGTTGAATTCGTGGGAGAGCACGGCATCGTAGTAGTCAATACAGAGTGTGTCCCTGTTTTCCTGAAAGAACTGTTTCGTAATGTCTATGTTTGCCAATGCCTGTCTATAGTCCTTCTTTGAAATGTAGTATGCCGTGTATCTTTCTCTTGAAAAAGGCATTTTCGAATACTTCGTGTCTTCCGACAAAAGCCTATACTTCTCAGCTTCCTCAGTTTTGCCCATAAAGTTGTATAATGTAAAACATTCCGCATAAGCCTTCCATTTCACCATGTCAATATAAGGCTCAGTGAGATCCTTGATGGTTTTCGCCTTTTCCAACATTCCAAGCAGTTCGGGCAGGTATTTCTCTGCCTCTGAATATTTGTTATCCTTGCTTAGCGTTTTTATTATCATTGAAGTACAGCTAAAAACAGTCTCGAAAGATTGGAAGTCAGGCTTGGCGTTGAGCATCTTCACGGCAATTTCCTTGGCTTTCAGAAATGACTTTAAGGCTTCACCATTGTCACCAAGATCAATTTGGACATTTCCCAACAGGAAATAACATTTTGATTGTATGTTTTCAAATCCACGCTCGTTTGCCATCTCCAAGGCCTGTTTCATCAGCTTTATGCTCTGTGCACAGTTGTCTTGCATATATTCTCCCTGTGCTATAAGGAACAATGTCTCCAAATAGACTTCTGGCTTTTTCTCCTTGCATAGCGGGTCAGAAACCGCCAATGTGCCGTAGTGAATAGCACTGCGGTATTGCGAGGAATTGTTATACACGGAGCAGCGCATATAGTTGATATAGAAGGCAGGGTGCTTCTTGAGGATTTCCAGTGTGTCGATAATTGCCAAAGCCCTGTCCGGCTCCCTGCAGCCCAACTGCGCAATGTAGGCTGATGTATAAAGGCTGTCATTGAACTTGCCGGTCCCTGCTGTCTTCTTACCGGAGCAAGCGCATAATAAAACAGGTGCAAGCAGAAGTGCTGCAACAAACCATTGTCTAACTCTTGTTTTCATGATGCTTAGTTTTTTAATAGTATTTCTATGATCCTCTTTTTTCTATTTCCTCAATCTCACGCTTCAGGCATCGTGGCAGTTCCTCGCCAAGATGTTGGTGGCAAGCCATGTCGAGAGTGTACATTCGTGCTATGCAGTAGTTGCTGTGACGGCAGTTGCAGCGTGCTTTCTCCTCGTTGTACATACGATTGACAAAACCTGGCTCGTTGAGCAGGGCGCGACCCATCTGTACGGCAACGAAGCCGTGGTCGAGCACCTCATCGATCTTCTCCCTCGCCACGAGACCGCCGACATAGACGAGCGGCATGTCGGGCAGCTTGCGGCGGAACTTCAGCGCATCGTCGAGGAAGTAGGCTTCCTTGAACGGAACGGTCGGAATCATCAGTTTGCCCACCATCCTCACACCGTATTTCAGCCACCAGCAGGTCATGTAGTGCGTCATGGTGCGGATAGGCATCTCGCCACGCATCACATACATTGGAGCCTTGCTAACGAAGCCGCCGCTCAATACCAGTGCGTGTGCGCCGTCTTCCTGCAGTCGCTTTGCCACCTGCAATGTCTCGTCGAGTTCCATGCCGCCCTTGAATCCGTCGCGCATGTTCATCTTAACAAGCACTGCCATGTCGTTGCCCGCAGCCTTCATAACCTCGTCCATGCACATGTCCATGAACTTCATGCGGTTTTCGAGCGAGCCGCCGAACTCGTCCTTGCGGTGATTAGTGGAGGGAGAAAGGAATTGGCTGATAAGATAACCATGTCCCGCGTGAATCTCCACAGCATCGAAACCTGCCTCGCGTGCAAGGCGCACGGAGTCGCCGTAAGCCTTTGCCATAGTTGGCAGCTCGTCGGCACGCAGTCCGCGCACGAAGGTCGGCGAATAGAGGTTGAAACCGCCGCTGGCTCCCACAGGCAGACAACCGCAAATGCTCTTGTGCGACATGTTGCCGCAGTGTCCCAACTGTATTGAGGCGGCAGCACCTTCCTTATGAACGGCATCGGTAAGTTCGCGGAGTCCTGGCACAATCTCCTGACGCATCCACAGCTGGCGGTCGAATGACAGTCCGCTTTGGCATACGGCAGCGTAAGCTACGGTCGTCATTCCCACGCCTCCGGCAGCTACGGAATGATGATAGTCAAGCAACTGTTTCGATGGCACATTGCCTGGACACATGCTTTCGAAGGCAGCCGAGCGTATTGTTCTGTTGCGGAGGGTTAGAGGCCCTATGTTTACTGGTGTGAAAAGTTTGGATTCCATAGATGTAGATATTAGTTACATTATCTTATATTTGAATGTTGTCTGAGTCAAATCTAACGTGCATAAAAAGGCGGCAACGCTGTTTAGATAGTGGAAAAGCGCATAAGAGCTTTCCTGTTTCGTCTCAGTTTCCATTAGTGCTATGATAAGTAGGTCGCCTGAAACGCATGCATCAAAACGACATCGTTCCGGTTTCCACAGTGGCGTAATCACTTCCTGCTGTATGTGGATTAAAGGCAAGTGGTTGTTGAGACAGAAATTCATTATTGCCTTTTCACCTGGGGAGATTCCTGGTGTGACGAGCGGAATACCGGAGTATGCAGCGTCGAGAAGATTGCTTTTTTCTTCGGCAAAGGCATGGGTTTCGATGTAAGGTATGCCAGTAGTGGCATCGTCAGTAGCTTGATAATGGATGTTGTTGGCCATGCGCTCTTCCGGTGTCAGCTGTCCATAGCGAGCTTTACGATGGCAGAACACCTGCATCTTCTCCGGTTTCCTCAACAGAAGGAAATTGCCGAAGGCACTATATTTTCTTCCCTCGATTTCAATGCATAGGCTGCGCTGGAAATGATGGGGGAGAGCGCGGCGTACGAGGAGGCGGTAAGGGTTGTCGAGGAGGTAGTCTTTCCAAGCTTGGAGCTGACGGGGGGGGGTTAACAGGCGGTCGTTGTAGCCCGGGGCAAAGAGGGAAGCCTTTTTACATGTGCCTGATGTCGCTTGCACTGAGGCTGCACCAGTGCTTGTTGCGTTAGCGACAAGAGGCATTTTGCCCTCTTTCTGCAGCCGCCACCAAGCCCTACTACAGCCGCCCTTAAATCCGGCAACGACATTCCCCAAGGTCTTGCCTTTAGGTAGGTTTTCCTTAATATTTATAATAAGATGTATGTGATCGGGCATAAGGGCTATGCGCCACAATTCCACCATAGGATAAACCTCGCTAATCTTTTTCGTCTCCTCTTCCAAAACTGCCTTCCCAAGAGGAGACGGATTCAAATGAGGCCAGTCATGCGATAGCCTTTTGGCTCTAACATCTCCTTCTATATTACCAAAAACAGGCATCCTTCCTTCTGTCACAATAGTAAGCATATATACCCCAGGGGCACTGTAGTCATGCCCCCAAAGACGGCGATGGTGATTTTCATTAATCCCATATCGAAATCCTTCTCCTTCAATATAGACAGGATGGTTTTTCATATATGCCTCTTATTGTACTATTCAATAGATGAACGGAATGATTCTTTTCCTGTTTCCCACTGCCGTACCAAACTCCTTGCGATAATGGCGGTGAATGGCAGCGGCGCGAGGCACGAGATTGGCAAAGGTCCAAATGACGAAGAGCCATGCGGCGGGGGTTGCGGCAAGGATGGCAAAGCCGGTCCACTCTACAAGTTCTCCAAAATAGTTAGCGGAAGTGACGTAGTGATAAAAGCCCTTCTGTGGCAGATAGTGTGCCGTGTCGCCGGGTTTGCGCAGATGGCGAATTACATGGTCGGAGTGCATGTTGATTGCCATTCCTGCAAAGAATACTACGACACCCACAATGGCATTGGGACGCAGCAGATATGCCGTTCCCTCGGCGTAGGTTGCGGGTGGAAAGCTGAACAAGCCTCCACCCTGCAAAACACCATTTATCACATTGAAGCCGACACCCATCAGCATGATGGCTATGGGCATTCGGCTCTTACCCTTCATGAGGAAGGGAAAGACGAACGAGCGCTGAAAATAGTGAAGCAGAAACAGTAGCAAGCACAGCAGCTGCGGCATTGCCATGGTGAAGCCGCTGTCTGCCCAAAGCCACAGCATGACGAAGAACACTGGGGCTTCCATCAGCACCCACGCCGCCTTGTTTGATATGGACAGTCCCCACGCCTTGGTGCGGAACATTCCATAGCCTGCCTTGACAAAATACAACGCAATAAACACAAACACGGCAATGCCTGCCATCGTCCCAAGCACAATGCGATAAGTTTCTGCTCCCATTCTCTCTTAATTCTTAATTGACTTCGTCGATTCTTTAGCTGCACTCGGCATAGCTCAAGCGAGCTTGGCTCTGCTCTCGTTTGCAAAAGAATTCTTAACTCTTAATTCTTAATCTTCAAGCCTTTCAATCTTCTCGTCTCCGGGACGATAGACGATACCAGAACATTTTACGTTCGCTGCCGAACGATAAGTTTTCAGTTCTATCTTGTCCCAACGTATTTGGTCGGTGCGTTGTGCAAGCGGAGCGTGGGGAATGATGCTGCCGTCGCGGACGAGAATGACGCAAGGAATCTTGCCTACGGCAATATTCTGATAACCTCCCTCATAAACCTTTCCCGACTGATAGTCAATCCACTTGCCTGTCGGCAGATAGCAAGTGCGCGACTTTCCGCTTTCGAGCAGCGGAGCGACGAGAATCTGCGAACCGAACATGTATTCGTCTTCAACGAGCCAAGCGCCTGGGTCGTTAGGGAACTCTACGAATAAAGCGCGAACCATTGGCAGACCACGCTCAGAGCAGTCCTTTGCCTGTGCATAGACGTAAGGCATGAGCTTGTATTTCATCTCGGCACTCTCGCGGAAAGCGTCTGTCAAACCCTTGCTGATGAGCCATGGCTCTGTTGGAGGCGCACCGTGGGCACGGCTGTGACTCGAGAGGAAACCGAATGGTAGCCAACGGCGATAGAGGTCTTCAGGAGTCTCGGTAACGAAGCCGCCGATGTCGTGGCTCCAGAACGAGAAACCGCTGAGACCGAACGAGAGTCCACCGCGAAGGTCGCCGATGAAGCCCGTATTTGTTGTAGCGGCATCGCCACCCCAATGCAGAGGATAACGCTGCGATCCAGCCCATGCGCTGCGTGCCCAAATTACACCTTCGTTGTCGGCAGAGTTAGCCTTTACAGCCTCCCAAAGAGCCTTGTTGTAACGCAGTGGATAGAGGTTGTGCTCGTAGAGTCCACCTCGTCCGCTGTAGTAGAATCCATCGAGAGGTGCAGCTTCGCCGAAGTCGCACTTTATGGCTCCCACACCCTGCTTCACCAGTCCTGCTATTTTCTGTTGATACCAGCTTACGGTCTTGGGGTTGGAGAGATCGAGAACGGCATCTTCGTAAGGAGATGAGCCGCAAGCGTTCTTCACTGCCATATCGCCGTCGAGTAGTTCATTGAAAAACTTGTTCTTCGGAGTGAAATAAGGCAACTGCCAGAGGCAGACGTGGAAACCATCGTTGCGCATCTGCTTCATCATTGCCACAGGGTCGGCAAAGCGGTCAGCGGCAAACTGATAGTCGCACTGCCAATCTACTCCAAACCAACCTGTGTCGAAGTGAATCACGTCGGCAGGAATCTTGTATTTGCGCAGGTTGGCAGCAATGTCAAGTCCTTCCTGCTGCGAGAAATAGGTAATGCGGCTCATCCATGTGCCAAAAGTCCAAAGCGGCAGCATTGGACTCTTGCCTGTAATCTCGGTGTATTCGTCGAGAATGTCCTTCGGTTCGCCAAAGAATACGAAGAAGTCCATCGTCTCGTCGCCCATATAGAGACTTTGAGTACCAATGTAGCTCTTGCCGAAGTCGCAAGTGACTGGGGCCGAAGTGTGCATAAACACGCCGTAGCCGCGGTTACTGAAATAGAACGGTACTGGCTTATACATGCCTGGTGTCTCAGGTCCTTGTGGGTCGGTGACGAAGATGTTGACTTTCTGTCCTACTTTGTTGAGCGAAGTGAACGACTCGCCGCAACCGTAGATACGCTCCTGTGGCGCAAGTGAAAAGACAGGATTGATGCTTCGCGAGTTGTCGGAGCCGCGCTTGATGAAGTTAAACGGAAGAATTTTCACCTGAGTGGAGTCGTTGTCGCCCAGTGTACGTGTCTCGGTGAGCTTGCGACCGTTCTTGTCCTTCAAGACAATGCGCCAAGGGTATTTCTGAATCTCTATTGTTCCGTAATCGGACGTGTAGCTGACAGTTTTTGCCGTCTGCTTCGAGGTCCATGCCGAAGGATTGTTTGCCGGCACCTTGCAGAACATTATGTCGTCGGCATCATTGTCCCTTGGCTCTATGGGTGTGGTGAGCATGGTAATGCGAACTGTTCGTGGACTGACAAACTGCAATTTGAACTTCAGCTGTGGGTCGTTGTCGTATGCTGTCTCTGGGAAGTCGAGCATCTGCAGACGCTGTGGCCAAAATCCGTTAGTGTTGAATGCCTGTCGCGGTGCGATACGATAACGGTTCCACTTCACTTTTCCCTCTGCCTTTTGAGTGTTGAAATCTGCAAGGCTATCGGCAAAGAAATAGGTGTTGGCAAGATCGCTGAAATCGGCTGCCATGTCCTTAGGCTGGTTCATCAGATAGCTGATGCCCTCGTTGGTCTTGATTTGTGCCTGTGCCTGCATTGTGGCGGCAAGCAGCAAAGCGGTAACAATAGATTTCATAGGTTTTTTATTTTTGGATTGTTTTATATCTCATCATGCAGACAACTCCAACAATGATGAACGGGATACTGAGTAGCTGTCCCATGTCTAAGGGTAGGGAGGCTTCGAAGGCTTCCTGAATCTCCTTAGTGAACTCGATGAAGAAACGGGCTGTGAAGATGTAGGTGAGACAGAGCCCGAAATAGAAACCTGTGCCCACACGTTGCGGATAACGTTTATAGACGGCAAAACCGATGAATAGCAGGGCAGCGTAGGCTAAAGCCTCGTAGAGCTGTCCTGGATGGCGTGGCATCATGTCCACACGTTCGAATACGAAAGCCCAAGGCACGTCGGTCACCTTGCCAATGATTTCAGAATTCATGAGGTTTCCGATGCGGATGAAAAAAGCCGCTATAGGTGTGGCGATAGCCACGTTGTCGAGCACAGTCCATATTCCCACCTTAATATTACGGACATAAAGCCAAAGGGCGATGATAAGTCCGAGTGTTCCACCGTGGCTCGCCAGTCCCTCATAGCCTGTAAACTTCCAGCCGCCGTCTGTCATGAAATGAATAGGCAGTAGCATTTCTATGAATCCCTTGCCCGAAGCAAGATAATAGTCGGGCTGATAGAACAGGCAGTGACCGAGTCGTGCTCCAATGATGATGCCGAAAAAGCAATAGAAGAACAGTGGCTCAAACTTGTCGTCGCCCAACTTCTGCTGTCTATATAACCGCTTGGCTATGAGATAGGAGCCAAGCAGTCCAAACAACCAGCACAAGCCGTACCAGCGAAGACCGAAAATGGTGGTGAGTGATGGATTCCAATAGATGTATAGTTCCATATTTCTTTAGTTGACGAGTTGACGAGTGAACAAGTTGGCGAGTTTTAATCTCTTTTATATTTGACGAATAGACAAACTCGTCAACTTGTTTACTTGTCAACTAATTAAACATTAAAACGGAAATGCATAATGTCGCCGTCCTGAACGACGTAGTCCTTGCCCTCGATGCCCAGCTTGCCAGCGTCGCGAACGGCAGCCTCGGAGCCATATTGTACATAGTCGTCGTACTTGATGACTTCGGCACGAATAAAGCCTTTTTCAAAATCGGTATGGATAACTCCAGCACACTGTGGAGCCTTCCAGCCCTTGTGGTAGGTCCATGCCTTCACTTCCATCTCGCCAGCCGTGATGAACGTCTCAAGGTTCAGCAGCGAGTAGGCTTTCTTTATCAGTCGGTTTACGCCACTCTCCTCAAGTCCCAGCTCTTCGAGGAACATCTGTTTGTCCTCATACGACTCAAGCTCTGCGATATCCTCCTCTGTCTTGGCTGCAATGACCATAGCCTCTGCGCCTTCCTCCTTGGCAAGAGCTTCAATTTTTTTAGTGAATTCGTTGCCGCTCTTTGCCGATGCCTCATCTACGTTGCACACATAAAGCACAGGCTTGGCGGTAAGCAGGAAGAGGTTGCGGGCAGCGTCCTGCTCCTCCTTCGATTCAAACTCTACAGTGCGGGCGTTCTTGCCTTGTTCAAGCACAGCCTTGTAGGCCTCAAGCACAGCCACCTCCACCTTAGCGTCCTTGTTGTTGCCAATGGCGGCAATCTTTTGCTGCTTTGCCAGTCGGCTCTCTATGGTCTCAAGGTCTTTCAGCTGCAGTTCGGTGTCGATTATCTCCTTGTCGCGCACAGGGTCTATCGTTCCGTCAACATGCGTGATGTTCTCGTCCTCGAAACAGCGCAGGACATGAATAATGGCGTCGGTCTCACGAATGTTTCCGAGGAACTTATTTCCAAGTCCTTCTCCCTTGCTTGCTCCCTTTACGAGTCCTGCAATGTCAACAATCTCACATGTTGCAGGCACTATTCTGCCAGGGTGTACCAGTTCGGCGAGTTTTGTCAGTCGCTCGTCGGGAACGGAAATAACACCAACGTTGGGTTCAATGGTGCAGAACGGGAAATTTGCTGCCTGTGCCTTCGCACTCGACAGACAGTTGAAAAGCGTTGACTTGCCCACATTAGGCAGTCCTACGATACCACATTTTAATGACATATTTCTTTAATCCTTTAATTCTTAACTTTTAATTGACTCCGTCAATCTTTAATTCTTAATTCTTAATCCTATATCCCACCGCATACATCTTCATCTGCTTCATCATTGCCAACAAACCATTGCTGCGTGTTGGACTTAGATGGTCTTTCAGTCCTATGCGGTCGATGAAATACAAATCGGCATCGATTATCTCCTGCGGAGTGTGTCCGCTCAGCACTCTAATGAGCAGCGCCACTATTCCTTTCACTATTAGCGCATCGCTTTCTGCTGTAAAGTTTAGCTTGCCATCGATATAGTCGCACTGTAGCCATACACGGCTCTGACAACCATCGATAAGGTTGCTCTCTGTCTTGTACTTCTCATCCAGTGGCTCCTGCTCGTTGCCGAGGTCGATTAGCAACTGGTATTTGTCCATCCAATCGTCGAATCCTGAGAACTCGTCGATGATTTCGTCTTGAATTTCGTTTATTGTCATTGTTCTTCTATTTGTTCCAATTTAAACAGTTTATCGCTTTGTCTTATTTTCCCTGATACAGGAATAGACACATGTGTGCCCTTCGGAGCATAGCCAACAGGCTCCAACTCAAGACGTATTTCAGTTGCGTCGAGATACATCACGCCTGTAGTAGGACCTGTGATGAGTAACTTGTCGCCCAGTTTGAAGTCGGCGGCATCTACGGTGAACTCAGCTACGCCGAGCTTGCTGAAATATTTAACTCCGCGGCCAATATAAACTTTCCGCTCCGTGGCACACGAGCCGTAGTTCTTGTTCCACTCACCCATGAGCTGCCCCTGATAATAGCCATCCCAGAAACCACGGTTAAATACCGTTGCAAGACGCCTGTCCCAGTTGTCCTTTTTCTCTTCGGTAAACGTGTCTTCAAGTACGCTGTCAATAGCTTCCTTGTAACATTTCACCACGGTGTAGACATACTCAGGTCCGCGTGCACGTCCCTCAATCTTGAAAACCCTCACGCCCGACTTCATCAGTTTGTCGATGAATCTCACGGTTTTCAGGTCTTTTGGACTCATTACATACTTGTTGTCTATCTCCAGTTCGTTGCCCGTCTCACGGTCGGTGACGAGATAGGATCGGCGGCAAATCTGCACACACTCACCGCGGTTTGCTGAACGCCCTGCATTGGCAAGGCTCAGATAGCACTTCCCACTTATAGCCATGCATAGTGCTCCGTGACAGAACATCTCAATCCTAATCTGTTTTCCATTTGGTCCACAAATGTTTTCTTCCTCCACATGTCGGAAAATCTCAGCCACTTGCTCCAGATTTAGTTCACGTGCCAATACAACAACGTCGGCAAACTGTGCATAGAACTTTAGTGCCTCGATGTTGCTGATGTTGAGTTGGGTAGAGAGGTGCACCTCTTGTCCCACTTTCCGGCAGTAGGTCATCACCGCCACGTCACTTGCTATCACAGCAGAAATACAAGCCTCATGAGCAGCGTCGATAATCTCGTGCATCAAAGGAATATCCTCGCCATAAATGATAGTATTTACGGTGAGATAAGACTTAATGCCATGTTCTTGGCATGTTGCAGCAATCACGCGAAGGTCGTCGATAGTAAATGTTGAAGCCGAATGAGCGCGCATGTTCAAGCGCTCGATGCCGAAATAAATAGAATCAGCACCAGCCTGTATTGCAGCCTGTAGAGACTCCCATGAGCCTACAGGTGCCATAATTTCATATTCTTGTCTTCTATTATCCATTAATACCCAACATATAAGACTGCAAAGATAGGCTTTTTTTTCGATATTGCCAAACTATTCACAATTATTGTGCAAAAAAGGCCCTTTCAAGATTCATCAGCAAAAGAAAATCCGCAGCATCATAATGACACTACGGATTATTTCACTATAATATCTCTATCTTTAGTTGAATGTTATTTCAAAGGTTGATGTGAGAGTATATATTATATATAAGGTGAGAGGAGAAAGGAGAGAAGTGAGAGAATTGTTTAAGCCTTATAAAAAGCTGTCATGTTATTCTCTCACAACTCACCTTTCCCCTCTCACTCCAAATAATATTAGTCTTCCTTAATCTTGCGTCCCATCGTTAGGAATGCGATAGGAGCAGCGATGAAGATTGACGAGCAAGTACCGAAGATGACACCGAGAATCATCGCGAACGAGAAGCTGCGAATGCTGTCACCACCGAGGATGAAGATGCAGAGGAGCACAAGCAAGGTGGTTACAGAGGTGTTGATGGTACGAGCGAGAGTCTGGTTCAGCGAGTCGTTGAACAGCTGCTGACGGTCGCGCTTGGGGAAGAGGTTGAAATTCTCACGTACACGGTCGAATACAACCACCTTGTCGTTGATTGAGTAACCGATAACGGTAAGGATAGCACCGATGAAGGTCTGGTCGATTTCGAGCGACATTGGAAGGATTCCCCACAGTGCAGAATAGAGACCGATGACAATCAACGTGTCGAGCGCAAGGGCAATGGTAGAACCTACAGAGTAGGCGACGTTGCGGAAGCGCACGAGGATATAGACGAAGATGGCGATGAGGGCGAAGAAGACGCTGACAATGGCACCATAGGTGATGTCCTTTGCCACTGAAGGTCCTACCTTCGTACTGCTGATGATTGAACCACCTGCGCGTACATCAGGATTCTTAAATGCGTCAACGCTCTTCTGAGTTACGAGACCTGCGTCAGACATTGCCTTGAAGAGAATGTTCTCGCACTCGTCGTCAACCGTCGGGTCGTTAGACTCAATCTTGTAGTTGGTAGAGATGCGAATGGTCTTACCGTCGGTTCCAAGGGCGATGGCACTTACGTTAGCCTCACCGAAAGCACCTGCAAGAGCAGTACGAACCTGCTCAGGTTCTACGGCCTTCTCCAGCTTAACGACATAGTTGCGACCACCAGTGAAGTCGATGCTCTTGCTCAAGCCGCGAACAGATAGGCAGATGATGAAGAGAACGGCAGCTACACCCCAAACGGTGAAGGTTTTCTTATACATGCCCATGAAATGGAACTTGGTGTTCTGCATCATGTTCTTGGAGAAGCCTGTAGAGAACGAGAGGTTGAGCCACTTGTCCTTGCGCATCTGATGCTCGTAAACGAGGCGTGTCAGATAAACGGCTGTGAAGAACGAGCAGAATATACCGATGATGAGCGTGGTAGCGAAGCCACGGATAGGACCTGTACCAAATGCGTAGAGAATGAAACCGGTGATTACCGATGTCAAGTTAGAGTCGAAGATGGCTGAGAAGGCGTTTGCATAACCTTTCTTCATTGCCTCGCGGACGTTAGAGCCAGCACGGAGCTCCTCCTTGGTACGCTCGTAGATAAGCACGTTGGCATCAACTGCCATACCGAGTGAGAGCACGATACCCGCAATACCTGGCATCGTAAGGGCTGCCTGGAAGGAGGTAAGGATTCCGAGTGTGAAGAAGAGGTTGAAGATGAGGGCGATGTTTGCCATCATACCTGGGATGACGCCATAGAGACAGAGCATGTAGATCATCAGAAGCACAAAGGCTACGATGAACGAGATGACACCCTGCTGGATTGACTGTGCGCCAAGTGAAGGACCAACCACCTCTTCCTGTACGATGCGTGTTGGAGCTGGCATCTTACCAGAGTTGAGTGTGTTGGCGAGGTCTTTGGTGTCTTCGATTGTGAAGTTACCAGAGATTTCAGAGTTACCACCCGATATCTCGCTGTTTACTCGTGGAGCACTATATACGGCATCGTCGAGTACGATAGCTACTGCACGTCCGATATTCATCTTGGTGAGCTGTGCCCAACGGCGTGCACCGTCGCTATTCATCTGCATTGAAACGTTAGGCTGGCCATACTGTGAGAAGCCGTCCTTAGCCGATGTGATGACGTCGCCTTCCAATGGTGCACGACCTGAAGGCTCTGTTACCTTGATGGCATGAAGCTCATAAACATGACCCTTAGTATCAAAATCAGCTGGTTTTGCACTCCAGAGGAGTTTTAGGTCTGATGGCAAAACCTGCTTTGCAATGTCAGAGTAGATAATCTTGTTAACTTCTGCTGTGTCGCGTGACATGGCGTAACCTACAGTGCTGAGGCCCTGGCCTTGAACAGGCTGGAACACGCTGAATAGAGGATTCTGCTTCTTTAGAGCTTCTGCGCTTTTATCTGCCTTAGCGTCTGTCTTCTTCAGCTTGTCGAGAGTCGATTTCTCAGTTGTAGCTTCTGCTTTTGTGCTGTCAACTTCTGCAACTGTTGCTTTAGTGCTGTCGGCAGGAACCTCTTCAACATCGGCATTTGCAGCATAGCGCTGGTTGAGCTGGGCGAGTAGTGGCACAATTTCTTGACTATTGTAAGTCTCCCAGAACTCAAGGTTTGCGCTACCTTGAAGGAGCTTACGCACGCGCTCAGGCTCCTTGATGCCAGGCATCTCGACCATGATGCGACCAGATTGTCCTTCGAGTTTCTGGATGTTTGGCTGAACAACGCCAAACTTGTCGATACGGTTACGCACAACCAGGAAAGAGTTATCAACTGCCGACTGTACTTCTGCCCTTACGGCGGCTTCTACCTCAGAGTCGCTGCTCTGTGTGCTGACTTTTCCCTTCATCTGCTGGGTTGCGAACACTTCAGCCAAACGGTGGCCAGGGGCGTTCTGCTTGTAGTACTTGATGAAGAGCGACACGAAGTCGGCTTGACTTGACTCTTCCTCCTTTTTTGCCTGCTCCATAGACTTGGTGAAGGCAGCGTCGGTCTTGTGGTCTGCCAAAACGGCAACAACATCGGGCACCGACACCTCAAGGATTACATTCATACCGCCCTTCAGGTCGAGACCGAGGCCGATTTCCATTTCACGGCACTGCTTAAGTGAATAAGCGCCGAGATACACTTTTTCGTTCATGATAGAGTCGAGGTATTCCTGTCCGGCCTCTTCGCCCATTGCTGCCGCCTTGCTTTCGTAGTGGCGTGTAACGAACGAGAAGGAAAGATAGAATACGCAGACCAGTATCAGAATCAGTGCGATAAACTTTACAATTCCTTTGTTTTGCATTTTGTTATTATTATATTTTTAATTTATTATTGTCGAGTTGTTGCCGAAAATAGCATGCAAATATAATGATTTTTTTACAATTCGGAAAATTTATTGTCGTTTTTCTCGCTTTTTTTATGGTTTATATCCGAATTTTAGCCAACAATATATCGGATAATGGTCGGAAGCGTGGATTTTGTTGTCAACACGACAGTTGTAAGGAGTGAAATGGTCGGAACAGAAAATGTTGTCGATTCGAACATTAAATCCTTTCTGATTATATGACAAACCAGGACCATTTGCAGTCCGCACATAACAATCTATTAGACCATCGGAAACGATGCGATGAGTGTAAGATATTGGACTGTCATTGAAGTCACCACAAACAATTAAAGGAGTATCGGCATGAGTCTTGATGAAACGTGCTACAACATCTGCCTGAGGAGCACGTCGGCAAGTTGCGTCTGCTAATTTGTCGGCGATATATCTGGTCTCCTTCTTTGCTGTGTCACCCTCAAGATTGCCACGTAGCAAGTTCTTGTATCGTTCTTTGTCGTCAAGAGTCAGGCGGTTGCTCTCAAAATGGTTATTGACAACAATTATCGTTTTGCCATTGACGTCAAGCCAATAAGCAACACTTCCGTTTCTCTGTGACTCGTAGTTAATAGGTTCGACACGAAGAATTGGAAAACGCGTGTATATGCCAAGTGCATTCATCTTCTGACTTCCTACTATTGTCTTGTCGTGATATGGATAAATGCTGTCGAGATGAGTTTGTGGGCGGAGCCAATCCCCAAGATCCTCTTGAAGACAAACAATGTCTGCCTCGTTCTTGCGAATGTAACTGATGATGCGTTCGAAGGGATTTTCGTCGCCAAAGGAATATACATATCCATGTACGTTGTATGACAGTATTTTAATACAACCTATTGGGGTGTCGTGAGGAACGTTGAAGGGTATGTATTTCCTGACAGGGATATAGCACATTATGAAGCCGATAATGGGTATGAACGCCATGCGGCGGAGTACTATCAACCAAAAAAAGAGAAAGCACAAGTTGATGGCCAATACGATAGGAAATGCCAAGCCAATGGTGGACAACATAGGATGCTTGATTGGGTTGATGAAGTCAGAATAACCAATAAGAAACATCACGACTATGGTGGCAATGTTTGCACCTGCCACCATTTTTAATGTAAATGTCTTTAGCTGCTGTATCATCTTTCGTTGCTGCTGTCAAAGAGTTTTTTCTTCTCCTCTTTTGTCAGACTGTCGTATCCACTACGACGTATCTTGTCCAAAATACGGTCAATCTCCTCTTGATTGTGGTTCCTTTGTTCATTAAACTTCCAATCATCTTCACGTGTGGCTGAACCATTCTTGTGTACGTCCATTTTCGTCTTGCGTCGGCGTTCGAAATTCTCTCTTAGACTATCAAAAAACTGATGTCCACGATTTCGTCCATAACCAGCAGTCGGATGATTATTCCAATAGCGTATCATGAGGAATCCGAACAACATACCTCCCAAATGCGCCATATGGGCTACATTGTCACCTGAAGACCCCATAGCGGAAAACAATTCAATAGCCACATAGAACATGACAAACCATTTCGCCTTGATGGGCACTGGCAATGGGAAAATGAAAATCCGCTCGTTAGGGAATATCATTCCGAAAGCAAGAAGAATGGCATATACTGCTCCAGATGCGCCTATCGTTGTCCAACCATTTAGTTGGCTGGAGAGTTGACTGCCTATGATAAACAGGTCAGAGAACGTTATTGACGGATCTTGTGCGTTTATGGTTAAATAGAAAGAGCAGAACTGTGCCAACTCCTGCATCAAACCAGCTCCAATTCCGCAAGAAATGTAATAAAATAGGAATTTTCTCGGCCCCCACACATTCTCTATTACAACACCAAACATCCACAAGGCAAACATGTTGAATAGAATATGCATGAAACCAGAATGTAGGAACATATATGTCAACAATTGCCAGACATGGAAATCTGAGGCCATAAAAAAGTGTAAACCACAGATATCATTGAGGTCAATGCCTCTCTGCTGTAGCAGCAATGTGGCTATAAAAGCTATGATATTGACCAAGAGTAAGTTCTTGGTCACCATTGGGATATTTCTCATACTATAAAACCTTTCTCTTTTGTTGTAATTGTACTTATGGGCGCAAAATTACTAAAAATATCCGTCAAACAGCATAAAAATTGAGCTTAACAATAGAAAATACGTGAAAAAAGAAACTTTTTTTCTTTTTTTGTTTGATTTCTGAATTCTTTAACCTATATTTGCGTGCGGAAATTGGCAAATCATCAATTTAATATTAATATAAAACTCTTACAATTATGAACAAGACAGAATTAATCGAGAAAATCGCTGCTGGTTCAGGGCTCGCAAAGACTGATGCCAAAAAGGCTCTTGACGCTACAATCGCAGCAATCAAAGAAGCTCTCGTAGCAGGTGATAAGATAGCTCTCGTAGGCTTCGGCACATTCAGTGTGAACGAGCGTCCTGCACGAGAGGGTATTAATCCTACAACAAAGGAGAAGATACAAATTGCAGCAAAAAAGGTTGCCAAATTCAAGGCTGGTGCGGAATTGTCTGATGCTTTGAACTAATTTTGTAAAACATATTGAACAAAAGGGACATGCACAACCCTCTGTGCATGTCCCTTTTACTTTATGTCTTATTTCTTCTTCTGAAATATCATGGTTGCTTGCCGATATAGGCAAGAATGCCACCATCGACATACAGAATATGACCATTGACAAAATCAGATGCGTCAGAAGCAAGAAATACTGCAGGACCCATAAGGTCGTCTGGGGTTCCCCATCGTGCAGCAGGTGTCTTAGAAATGATAAAACGGTCGAATGGATGACGGCTACCGTCTGGCTGTATCTCACGCAATGGTGCAGTCTGTGGAGTCGCTATATATCCAGGACCTATTCCGTTACATTGTATATTATGCTCACCAAACTCTGAACAGATGTTGCGTGTTAGCATTTTCAAGCCGCCTTTAGCTGCCGCATAAGCAGAAACAGTCTCACGTCCAAGTTCACTCATCATCGAGCAGATGTTGATAATCTTTCCATGACCTTTCTTTATCATACCAGGAATAACTGCCTTGGAGACAATAAAAGGAGCATTTAGGTCGATATCGATAACCTTACGGAAATCCTCTACAGACATATCCGTCATCGGGATGCGCTTGATAATACCTGCGTTATTGACAAGAATGTCTATAGTTCCCAATTCACGTTCAATATCTGCAACCATATTTTTTACCTGTTCCTCGTCGGTAACATCGCATATATAGCCTTTCGCATCAATGCCTTTTGCGCGATAATCTTCCAAAGCCTTGTCAAGATGTTCCTGACCACGACAATTAAAAGCAATCTTTGCACCTGCCAGTGAATATGCCTCTGCTATGGCAAAGCCTATTCCGTATGCAGCCCCTGTAATAAGAGCTACTTTACCCTCCAGGGAGAATCTTTTACTAAATGTATCCACCTATTTAAATATTAAGATATTGAATATAGAAAATTTTAATATATAAGATCAATGAATTGGATTTACTTCAAATCAGTAATCTTCGAGAAGTCTTGGTCGCCGTAATCAAGGTTTTCGCCACCCATGCCCCAAATGAAGGTGTAATTGTGTGTGGCGGCGGCAGAATGTATGCTCCACTCTGGTGAGAGGACAGCCTGGTCGCCCTTCATCCAGATGTGTCGTGTTTCCTGTACCTCTCCCATAAAGTGGCAGACGGCTTGATCTTCTGGTACTTCAAAATAGAAGTAAGCTTCCATGCGGCGACTGTGTACATGAGCTGGCATAGTGTTCCATACGCTTCCTGTTGCAAGTTCCGTCATACCCATCTGCAACTGACATGTAGGCAGAACCTGTGATACGAGCATTTTGTTGATGTTGCGTTCGTTGCTCATTTCGAGTGAACCCATGTGTGCTACAATGGCATCAGCCTTTGTCACCTTGCGGCATGGATATTCCTTGTGTGCTGTAGTTGAGTTGAAATAGAACTTTGCAGGTTTCTCCGGATTTGCACTTGAGAACACTACATCACGGTCGCCTCGTCCAATATACAGAGCCTCTTTGAATGCAAGGGTGAATGTCTCGTCACCAACCTTCACTGTTCCTTCTCCTTCGCCTACATTGAATATTCCGATCTCTCGGCGAGTTGTGAAATAGTCGGCCTTTAATGGGTCGATGGCTTCAAGCTTAAGTTCTTCATTAACTGGCATTGCTCCTCCTACAACCATACGGTCGTACATAGAATACACCATGTTCACCTCATCGGCAGCAAAGGTTTTTTCGATGAGGAAGTCACGACGGATGCGCGTAGTATCATAGCTTTTGGCATCCTGTGGGTGTGCTGCATAGCGCACTTCATAATTTGTTTTCATAACTTATGTTTGTTTATTGATTTGCTTTTGTCTGCAAAGATAGTGCAAATTGACTTAAGAACAAAATAAAAAATGAACTTTTTATATTTTTTCTACTGGTTGACACATATCTTATATATGATTAATACGAATGAAACCGAGAGAATACTTATCAAAATAAAAAAAAACTGCACGAAAAGTATCGTACAGTCTTTTTCAGAGTTGGACCAACGGGACTCGAACCCATAATGACAGAACCAAAACCTGTAGTGTTACCATTACACCATGGTCCAATTCTAATAATTTCGGTGCAAAGTTAGTGGTTTTTTGCTCCACCACCAAATTTTTCGCGGTTTTTTTTCTATTTTATAGTGAGAAGATAGTAATTCTTCTTTCCACGTTGCACTAAAAGGTATTTTCCATCAATCAAATCGTCGGCAGTAATGATGCGATCGAATGTGGAAAGCTTTTCCTTGTTGAGTGATACACCACCACCTTGGACGAGTTTGCGCATTTCTCCTTTGCTGGCGAAAACGGGTGCTGCCTGAGTGAGGATTTCCACGGCTGGCTGACCGAGTTGGTCGGATGGCACGGAGAAGTGCGGCACGCCATCGAAGATGTCGAGGAGTGTCTGCTCGTCAAGTTTCAGCAGCGAGTCTTTTGTCGATTTGCCAAACAGAATGTTGCTTGCTTCTACGGCCATGTCGAGGGCTTCCTTGGAGTGTACGAGTATTGTAGTCTCTTCTGCCAGTCGTTTTTGCAGTACTCTTCTGCCTGGGTCTTGCTTATGCTCTTCTACAAGTGCGTCTATCGTCTCGCGGTCGAGGCTGGTGAAAATCTTAATGTAGCGTTCTGCGTCCTCGTCGCTGACGTTAAGCCAGAATTGGTAGAACTTGTATGGTGACGTACGCTTTGGATCGAGCCAGATATTTCCACTTTCAGTCTTACCGAACTTCTTTCCGTCGGCTTTAGTTATCAAAGGACAAGTCAAGGCGAAAGTTTCTACCTCATTGCCCAAAGTACGGCGGATAAGTTCTGTTCCTGTGGTCATGTTACCCCACTGGTCGTTGCCGCCAAGCTGGAGTTTGCAACCTTTATGCTGATAAAGATAGAGAAAGTCGTAACCCTGAAGTAGCTGATACGTAAACTCTGTGAAAGATAATCCGTCGCGTGCTGTACCATTTAGTCGTTGCTGTACACTATCCTTTGCCATCATATAGTTGACAGTAATGTGTTTACCAACCTCACGTGCAAAATCGAGGAAGGTAAAATCCTTCATCCAGTCGTAGTTGTTCACCATTTCCGCTTTGTTAGGCGCATTGGTGTCAAAGTCTAAGAACTTGGCTACTTGTTGCTTTATACATTCTTGATTGTGACGCAGTGTCTCATCATTAAGGAGATTGCGTTCCTGACTCTTTCCTGAAGGATCGCCAATCATGCCAGTGGCACCACCGACAAGGATAATAGGCTTGTGACCACAATGCTGCAAATGACGAAGCATCATGATACCACAAAGATGTCCGATGTGAAGCGAGTCTGCCGTGGGATCAGTGCCTAAATATGCTGTCACCATCTCCTTTTGTAGCAGTTCTTCCGTTCCAGGCATGATCTGAGCCAACATTCCACGCCACTTTAGTTCTTCGATAAAGTTTTTCATAGAAATCTAATATTTCAATACTTTAATTCTTAATTTTTTCAATTCTTTAATTATTTATGGAACTGGATCATATCCGCTCCCACCCCAAGGGTTGCATCTTAGTATTCTCCATACGGCAAGTAAGAGACCTTTAATTGGCCCATGTTTTACTATTGCTTGCCTCGCGTATTCCGAGCATGTAGGCGTGAAGCGGCATGAGGGCGGAGTGAAAGGAGTAATGAATCTCTGGTAAAAGAGTATAGGCAATAGGATTATCCAGCCCAACACTTTCGAGATTGCCTTCAAGACCTTACTTGTCAGCTCTTTCATCGTTGCCCATTTCCGATTTATTCTTTAATTCTATCACTTAGCCTCATTAGCAGTTTAGAAATGCTTTCCTCAATGACTGTATATGGAAACAGGTCATTAGACATATATATGAAAGCCAAGACATAAGCCTTTTGTTCATTTTCCGCAAGGCTGATAAGGCTATGTTTGTTTTTTCTGTAGGCTTCACGAATTAACCGTTTTACCCTATTACGCTTTACTGCATGCTTGAAATGACGTTTAGAAACGCTGACCATCATTTGTATGGGCACTTCAGCTGATTCGACGGACATATACACCATTCTTATAGGATATGCTACCATTGAACGGTTACCTCCGCCGAATAGCTTTTCAATAGTCTTTCGACTGACTAAACGCTCCTCTTTGCCAAGCGTCAATAAAGGCTTAACAGTGGTGGTCATTTGTTGATTTACTCTATCTATCCTCGTGTTCCAGCAGATAATGCTGCAGTGCGCCCGTCATAGAAGGGTATTTTTCTGTTGGAGCCTCAAGGTCAAGACGCAATCCAGCATCTTTCACTGCTCGGGCTGTTGCTGGCCCGAAAGTAGCTATTGCGATGTCCTGTTGTTTAAAATTGGGAAAATTCTTAGTCAATGCGTCAACTCCAACAGGACTGAAGAAAACAAGCATGTCATAATCGAAATTCTTTATTTCCTCTTCTGTGAAGTCATTGCTTACAGTACGATACATTACACACTCTGTGTGTTTGAGGTTTTTTGAATCCAGCAAATTCTTTATGTCATTGTTATGGACGTCACTCATAGGTACGAGATACCTTTCGTTCTTGTGCTTTACCATCTGGGGCAACATGTCTGCCACCTTACCCGTAGAGCCAAAGAAAATCTTTCTCTTGCGATATGGAACATATTTCTGGATGTAGAGCGATATGGCTTCCGTTACACAGAAATATTTCAAGTCCTCTGAGATATTGACTCGCAATTCCTTGCACAGCTTAAAGAAATGATCAATGGCATGACGCGACGTGAAGACGATTGCCGTGTAGTCGCCGATGCTTACTTTCTGCTGGCGAAATTCTTTTGATGTTAGTCCTTCTACTTTGATGAAAGGTCGAAAAACAAGCTCCACGTCAAATCTCTCAGCGATGGTGAAATATGGCGATTTATCACTCGTTGGCTTTGGCTGTGAAACTAAAATCTTTTTAATCATCGATGTCCTAAAAATTTATTTTCAAATAATTACCTGTTATCGCCAATGCGCCCCCAAAAGCAACCATCGGCACTACTTCGAGCGCACAAAAGTACAAAAATATTTGGAAAAAAAGACGTATTCGACGGAAAAAGATTGTATAGGATTTATAAAATGTTAGTATTTTAACAAAAATGACCACGAAAACAGCATATATGGATATTGTTTCTATGGACAAATCAAAATATGACTGCAACATTACAGCCGGAAAAATCAATGCTCCTTCAGCAGAAGTGATGAAGAGCAAAGTCTTTTGCCATTGTAAATTCTTTTTTTTGCCGAAGAATATCGTATTTACCAATGTATATAATATACATCTTAATAAATAATAGCCTACATTCATGACAAAATATATCGCTATCAGATGATATTGCGATGAAAGTATAAATGTAGAGCTTACATAGTGTATGGTGTAAAAATACTGAAGAAGGGAAAACAACAGACATGTCAACAAGACCATGAACAGTTGGAATCGGATCTCATTGGACGTTTCACTTATGCTACTCTCACGGTGAGCAATGTAGAAAAAGTTCTTCGACTCGCGAATGATAAACTGATTTGATTTCGCGTACGACACCATAACAATGACAAAGCTGAAAAGGAGAAGTAACGAAATTATATCGTCACTTCTCACTGTATATGGAATCGGGTCGCCTGCTACTCCATATCTGCCTCCCGCTATCTCAGGATGAAAAAGGGAATCCTTGGAAAAGAAAGACTCTTTATAGTATTTCGGTAGGTTAACATCCTTATAGCTCTTACCCATTCCAAAACCAGGAATGTGAAGCGTGTCTGGACGTGAGCTATACCTTATTTGTTTAGGCTGAAAGGCAGCTTGAATGGCCGAGTCTTGCTGTGCAGGCGTAGCATCCTTTGGCAACATCTTCAACACTTGATATGGATGTTGTGGCTTTGTCGGCCTTTCAATGGTGACTTCTGGCGACAAATGTTGCTCTGATGGTATGGTATCCTGCTGCATTGCTACCTAACGTTTACCCTTTTACCCGAAAAATTCTTTCTTAATGGCATCTACGCAGTCAAGCTTTTCCCATGTGAACAGTTCCACGTCGATGGTTTTCGTCTCGTGGTAATGACTTGTAAATGTCTTCTTAATGCTGACAGACTTGCGTCCCATGTGACCGTATGCCGCCGTTTCGCTGAACATAGGCTGGCGCAGTTTCAATGAACGTTCGATTGCCTTTGGGCGAAGGTCGAACATCTGTTCTATCTTTTTTGCAATCTCTCCATCAGTCATGTTTACGTTGCTTCTACCGTATGTATTTACGTAAATGTTCATAGGGCGTGCAACGCCTATGGCATAACTAATTTGGACAAGCATCTCATCGGCAACGCCTGCTGCCACCATGTTCTTGGCTATGTGGCGTGCTGCGTATGCTGCGGAGCGATCGACCTTGCTTGAATCCTTACCGCTGAAAGCGCCACCACCGTGTGCGCCCTTTCCACCGTATGTGTCAACAATAATCTTTCTGCCTGTCAGTCCTGTATCGCCATGAGGTCCACCGATAACGAACTTACCTGTTGGATTTACATAATATTTTATGTCGTCACCGAAAAGACGTAGTACAGACTCGTTGGTAATCTTTTCCTTAACTTTTGGCATTAGAATGTTGATTACATCCTCACGAATCTTAGCCAACATCTTTTCATCCTCGTCGAACTCATCATGCTGGGTTGACACTACAATGGTGTCGATGCGTTCAGGTATTCCAGCATCGCTATACTGTACGGTTACCTGGCTTTTTGAGTCGGGGCGCAGATAGGTCATAAGTTTGCCTTCCTTTCGTATTTCTGCAAGTGTGGACATTATGAGGTGTGCCAGATCGAGAGAAACTGGCATATAACTATCAGTCTCATTGGTTGCATATCCGAACATCATTCCCTGGTCGCCGGCACCTTGTTCGTCTTCTTCTTCACGGTCAACGCCACGATTGATGTCGCCACTTTGCTCGTGAATAGCACTGAGGATGCCGCATGAATTTCCATCGAACTGATATTCTGCCTTAGTATATCCAATGCGCTTGATTGTATTTCGGGCTATGGTCTGCAAGTCGATATAGACTTTGCTGCTAACTTCGCCCATAATCACTACCTGACCCGTGGTTACGAAAGTCTCGCAAGCTACACGTGCCTTTTCGTCGTAGGCCAGGAACTGGTCTAGGATGGCGTCCGAAATTTGGTCGGCCACCTTGTCGGGATGTCCTTCAGAGACAGACTCTGATGAGAATAGGTATGACATAACTTTGTATTTTGTTTGTAAAATGAAAAATTATCGGCTGCAAAGTTACTTATTTAATGCAGACAATATATAAAATGTATTTCTTTATTAACTTTTATTATTAAATTGAGTCTTAAAGGCTCTGCATGTCATTAAGGCGTTTATAATAGCCGTCCATAGCAAGCAGTTCTTCGTGTGTGCCGCGTTCAACTATCTCTCCTTCATGTATAACACAGATCTCGTCGGCACTCTTAATGGTAGATAGTCGATGGGCAATTGCTACCGTAGTACGCGTCTTCATCAGTCGTTCGAGTGCATCTTGAACAAGACGTTCGCTCTCTGTATCAAGAGCTGACGTAGCTTCATCAAGAATTAGTATCGGAGGATTCTTTAATATGGCACGCGCTATGCTTACTCTTTGTCGCTGACCTCCAGAAAGTCGGTTGCCTCGGTCGCCGATATTAGTGTCCATCTTGTTTTCCGACTCCATTATGAAATCGTAGGCGTTTGCTATGCGTGCCGCCTCAATAATCTGCTCGTCGTTGGCTCCGTCAACTCCAAAGGCGATGTTATTCCTGAAAGAATCGTTAAAGAGGATAGCTTCCTGATTGACGTTTCCAATAAGTTGACGAAGGTCGTGAATTCCGAGCTCCTTGACATTGATGCCGTCAATGAGCACCTCGCCTTCTTGTACGTCGTAGTAGCGAGGGATGAGATCGACAAGCGTTGACTTTCCACCTCCACTCTGTCCGACGAGAGCCACTGTCTTACCCTTTTCAATGACGAGATTGACGTGACGCAGAATCCATTTCTTGTCATATCTGAACGAAACGTCGCGGAACTCAATCTGATGCCTGAACTCCTTTATTGGTTTTGGGTTCTGCTTCTCTACGATATTGTTCTTGGCATTTAGAATCTTGTCGATTCGCTCCATCGATGCCAGTCCCTTAGGAATATTATAGCCAGCTTTTGAGAATTCTTTCAGTGGATTGATGATGCTGTAGAGCATCACGAGATAATAGATGAACGTTGGACCCGATAAAGTGGCATTGTCAGACAATACCAGTGTGCCTCCAAACCACAACACGATGACAATCATCACCGTTCCAAGGAACTCGCTCATAGGGTGCGCCATCTGCTGACGGATGTTCACACGCATGATGTCGTTGCGGTATTGGCTATTTATCTTGTCGAAACGACTGTTCATCTTCTCCTCGGCACAGAAAGCCTTTACGATTCGTAGTCCTCCAAGAGTCTCCTCCACTTGGCTCATAGTGTCGCTCCATAATGCCTGAGCCTTTATGGAGTTTTGCTTCAGCTTCCTTCCTACCATTCCCATAAACCATCCCATTATGGGCACGAAGACGAGCGTGAACACCGTCAGTTGCCAGGAGATCACGATTAGTGAAGAGAAATAGGCTATGATGAGGATTGGGTTCTTGAATAGCATGTCAAGCGACGACATTATAGAATTTTCCACCTCAGCCACATCTCCACTCATTCTTGCTATTATGTCGCCTTTTCGCTCTTCAGAGAAGAATCCAAGTGGTAAGGAGGTTATCTTCTTGTATAATTGGTTGCGAATGTCACGTACTACGCCCGTTCGTATTGGAATGATTGTTGCCGATGACAGGAAGTAGGCTCCCGTCTTGAGGAATGTCATTATTGCAAGGAACAGTCCTATGACAAGCAGTGTTGTCGTTGGTCCTATGTCGGATGTCATTTGGCTGACGTAGTAGTTGGCATTGTTGGTGAATGTCTCCTGCAGGTTGTCCCATCTCCATTCCATCAGTTGTCGAGGCGTTTCACTGTCGTCGGTTTGGAACAGAATCTGTAGTATGGGGATTAGCGCCATGAACGAAAAGATGTTAAGTATTGCCGACAGAATGTTGAATACCACCGACCATGCCAAATACTTCTTATAGGGCGGAACGAACCGCCTCAGTACCTTAATAAATTCCTTCATGCCTCTTCTCCGAATAAGGTTGCGCTTGAGCTTCCTGTTATTTTCACACTTACGGTCTCGCCGATGTGGTGGTTGCCTTTGTCAAACACCACCATCTTGTTCTGCTCGGTGCGTCCACACAGCTGTTCGCGTGAACGCTTGCTGAAACCTTCCACCAGCACGTCGAACTCCTTGCCCTCGTCACGCTTGTTTGCGAGTGCCGACATTTCGGTCTGCAGGTGTATCAATTCGTTTAGTCGTCTTATTTTCACGTCTTCAGGAACGTTATCTGGCAGATGCTTTGATGCATAAGTTCCCGGACGCTCTGAATATTTGAACATGAATGCCGAGTCATAACCAACCTCACGCATCAGCTGCAACGACAACTGATGGTCTTCTTCCGTCTCGCTATGATATCCGACGAAGATGTCGGTAGATAGTCCGCAGTTGGGTATTATTCTACGTATTGCCGCAACACGGTCAAGATACCACTCGCGTGTGTATTTGCGGTTCATCAATTTCAATATCCTGTTGCTACCGCTTTGTACGGGGAGATGAATGTGTTTGCAGATGTTAGAGTTCTCGGCGATGACATGCAGAGTTTCGTCGCTCATGTCCTTTGGATGCGACGTGGTGAAACGTATTCTCATTTCTGGAGCTTCATGGGCTACGGTTCGTAGAAGTTCGGGGAAGTCAATCTCCCTTTCCCCATCGCGGCTCTTATATAGATACGAATTGACGTTCTGTCCCAACAGTGTCACCTCCTTAAAACCACGGTCACGCAAGTCGCGCACCTCGCAAAGTATGCTCTCCACATCGCGGCTTCTTTCCCTGCCTCTTGTGTAGGGAACAATGCAATAGTGGCAGAAATTATTGCAGCCTCGCATAATGCTCACAAAGCCGCCAATCTTTGCACCATGGAGACGCTGTGGCACAATGTCCTTGTAAGTCTCTGATGTTGACAACTCAATATTTATGGCTTTGTGTCCTATTTCTGCCTGTGCAATCAGGTCAGGAAGCGACAGATAGGCATCGGGACCTGCCACAAGGTCGGCATGATGGTTCTGTAGCAAATCTTCCTTCACGCGTTCCGCCATACATCCCAAGACTCCAATAATGAGCTTTCTGCCTTTCTTCCTCTCGGCATTTAGTGTGTCGAGACGATTGTATATTTTCTGCTCGGCGTTGTCGCGTACTGAGCAGGTATTGAGAAAAACGGCATTTGCTTCGCCTATGTCCTCACAAGTTTCATAACCTGCCATTTGCATCACCGATGCCACGACCTCCGAGTCAGCCACATTCATTTGGCACCCATAGGTTTCAATATATAATTTCTTCATTGTCAATAGTTTGAAATTCGCGTGCAAAGTTACAGAAAAAATCTCAGACAACAGACTATTTACCACTTATTTTTTGTGCAAAAGGTCTCGATTATAATATTATATGGTCGTTTTCCTCATCCATACCTTCCACAACAATAGTATCATCTCCATCTTCAATAGGTAGATTGCTGATGTTTATTGTCTTGTTTATTCTTCCACCTGTTTCCTGCCACTGAATATCATTAGTTACATTAATGTATAGATTTAACGTTTTCCCATTTGATAATATTAATGTAAGAAACAAGACATTGTCATCATCCGATTGGGCCCTACCCAATGTCCTTATCTGACCATATACAACGTTTTCTACGTTGTCTCCATTTCTGACCTTGTCCTCCATCCATAAAGGAATAGACATTGCCACTGATTCTGTCGAAGGCGTTAATGTGATAAGATTCAGCGATTCGGCCATTCCTCCTATCAGTGCTGTCTTGCAGCCAATGATGTCAATGTTCTCGGTAATTATTGTTATCCTTATGTCGTAGGAACAAATGCGAGACTGCGGCACGAGAGTTATCATAGGTATCATCTTTGATGACTTTACCTGAAGATATTCGGAAAACACCTTGTCTGGCATATATACTATGCGCTGCCCATCGTATTGACTATTGTCATCGATGCTTACAGTTCGCGCAATTGTAGTCTTCTTCATACTGTCATACAGCACCTCGATATTTTCCATATCGGCATTATACACCAATATTGATGCCAGTTCCTGATGTACATTTAGGCTATTGCCCTCACAATAATAATATGAAATGGAATCACTCTTGTTGACTATTTCTAAATGCCATTGTTGAGGTTGGTTGTCAATTCCACAGTCCATGACTATAGCTGTCGAACCATACTCGACATCTTCATCCAAATCAATGGGCTCGACATAAGTACAAGAATAAAAAAATGACATACTCAATGACAATATTGAGTATATCATCTTTTTTCTAAGAGTTTTGTTCTGCACCCTATTATTTTATTATCGATGTCATGCTGTTTCGAACTCCCTTATAACCCTTTAAGAAGGCTTTTGCCGAACCAAAGCTAAGGAACATGTCGAGACGCACTGGAATATGATTCGCATCATCAGTTATGTAGAAACGTATCAGTTCGTGGTTCTTTCCATCTTCTCTCTCTATGAATGAGAATACTAAACAACGGAATTTCTGTTTCGTATCCTCCATCTCAAAGTTTTCCTTACCTACATATTTCAACCACGAATTTGACAGTCGCTTGGCATCGCTTATAGGCATGGGGATGTTTTGTCCTGGCTTGAATTTCGAAGCATCAAAATTTCTGGCGCGTAGGAAAATGCTCATCATGTCATAAATGCAGTCTTGATATTCCGACTGTTTCCACACATGTTCACCGCTGTTTTCAATGCGGTGCTGTTTCATGTGGCAGTTGTTGTTTGGATAAGTATACCATATTTCATCGACATAATAACGGTTTCCCTCCCTTGCTCCCTTTCTGAAATAGAGTGGTGCGAGATCATTCGAACAATAAGACAACAATGTGTCTCGAAGAGTAAATACCTTGTCGAGATTGCTGTTGCTCCTGGTTGTGAGACTTGAACGCCATGCAGGTTTGCCATCATATCTCGATAGTACCGTGCTCATTGATGCGGAGCCAACCTTAACCCATACGAATTTCCAATTGAAATAGAGATCATAGGATAGATATTCTCCCGACTTGAACGCAGTGTTCTCTATTCCGCATTGTGCAGAAGCGGTGAGTGACAGTAATGTAGTCACCACCGTCAGTATTATGTGTTTCATGTTCATTTGCTCAATACATTTTTCTTGAAAGTGTTAATATCTCTCTTGTACTCTATTCCGAGTTCTTTTGCCCTATCAGCATTGCGATTACGCAGTTTCTTTTCCTTTTCCGATTTCTGCTTTGTTATCGCCTGAGGCTTTTGGCTCGTTAATGGAGTAGCCAAGAGATTCCAACCGATAGTTATGTCCCATTTTTCCTTACACTCAACCTCTTTTGGATAGTAATATACTTCCTCCGGTTGTTTGTCGGCATAATAGTCTCCTGTATCCCATTTGCCGTTGTCGTTTCTGTCAACAAAGGCTTTAAGATAGTATTTACCAGCTTTTAGGTAATAGAATTCAGCTGAACCGTCAACGACTTTCGCTTCCTTTTGAACATTGTCACTGGTACCCAGCAACTGTACGATGACTGCTGATGAGTCGCGCAATCCACTTACATTGACTATGAGCGAGCCAAACTCATCGTTTGAGCTAACCTTTATTCCCTGCTTTATGGATGTCGATGCCAATCCATAGATATCGACAAATGCAGCAGAATCGATTTCGAGACTATACTCAATGTCAGGACGCCATTCCGCTCTTAATTCATATTTCCTTATTGTACCCTCAACAGGCAACCATTCGAATCGCGAATTATACCATAATGTATCTATTTTGGAATATAGATGAATAGCCGACGTATCGCATTTCAGCAGAGGCGTAGGCATGGTAAAGAAGATGTTTTGTTCAGGAGTGATTTTCCCGCCGCCACTAATTTGCGGCTGAAGTGGCTTGATGGGCATTATGGAGTCATAAGGCTCGCCACGTTTCTTCTTTTTCTCTTGTTCCTTCTGCCACTTCTCAAAATCTTTTTTCTCTTGCTTCATTCGTTTTTCATACGACATCTTTGGTATCATTTCAAGGGTGTCGGTCTGCATTATCAAGTTGCCTATCGAATCCGTTATGAGATAGCTTGCCTCAATAGTGAGTGAATCTCTATTTATAAGTGTCGTGTCCCTTAACCAATATGTTATGGTGTCGTTCATTAGGTTCGATTCTACCACAAACATACTGTCAGAATTAAAGTTTAAACCCTTAAGTTTTGGGAGTGTGTCGTTGCCATAGCTAAAATAGAAATTGAGCCGATTGGGCTCTGTACGTTCTGTCTTAACCAGATAGCGGTCGGTCTGCAAGGCGGTAAAAGCCCTCAAAACGATGTTGTCTGGGAAGAAGTGTGTATATGAAGTCCTCACGATGGAGTCTATTCGCAATGTATCGCGCCAAATGGTGTCCTGTCGTGTGTCAGGGCGTGCATAAGGTTCAAAAGTTTCATGGTTGAATGCCAGCATCTCGCTTTTTTGATTGTACATGTAGTTGCCATCGGCATCTTGAAGGGCATAAACCCTATATGTACCAGGGGCTATTCCCCTGATGATAAACCTTCCCTTACTATCCGTTCTCGACACTCTAATGAACGGCTTACGTGCAAAGACGGTATCGGAGAGGTCGTCA
This sequence comes from Prevotella sp., assembly GCA_051878735.1. GTDB lineage: Bacteria > Bacteroidota > Bacteroidia > Bacteroidales > Bacteroidaceae > Prevotella. The sequence continues at coordinate 56,650 of JBJEKR010000025.1, forward strand.
TATAGTCCTACGAGAATTCCCTTTACTGGTTCAAGATTGCTTGCATCAAGCACATTACCCGCAACTTCAAACGTATCAATCCTTTCACCCGTAGAAAAACTAAACGTGTAGTTTCCCAAAGGATTACCCTCATTGTTATCAGAAATGGCATCAGAAAAGTCAATAGTGTATGTCATATCCTCCTTTAGCGTATCCTTGAGCTCTACAATGATTTTTTTGCCGGCACTTTTTATATCTGCCGGCTCAATCTGAGGTGGAGAAATCACGACTTTGCTGTTTGCGTCCTCTAATTTTATATATTCATCAAAGGTAATGGTCACCTTTTGCGACTTTACCTTTATACCCTTGTCGGCAGGATCAGTATGAACAACCCTTGGTGGTATGTCATCATACCATCCTCCATCGGGCTGTCCCATTCTTGCACAGGAGACAACCATTGCCAACAAGAGGCAAACCAATACCCATCTATTATTGTTCTTCACCTTCGTATATCTCTACTTTTATTATTTCTTAATTCATTTTCAATAGTTGGTCAATAATCTCTCTGCTGTTGCTCAGTCTTGGCACTTTATGCTGTCCTCCCAGCTTGCCTTTCATCTTCAGCCAGTCATTGAAAAGATCATGTCTGGCCACTACTATCTCGAGATGCTGCAATGTTATATCCTTATAACGTTTTGCCTCGTAGTCGCTGTTAAGTTCCTGCAAGCGTTTGTCAAACAATCTGGTAAACTTCTCCTGATTATCCGGCTCTTTTGCAAATTCAATAATCCATTGATGACGACATTTGCCTTTTGAATCCATAAACACTGGCGCAGCAGTATATTCCAACACCTGCGCACCTGTTTCCTGGCAAGCATAAGCCAATCCTTTTTCGGCGTTGTCAACAATAAGTTCTTCACCAAAAGCATTGATGAAATGCTTTGTACGGCCTGTAATGACAAATTTGTATGGATTGACAGACGTAAACTTAACCGTATCGCCAATGACGTATCTCCACAAACCGCATGATGTAGAGATGAGCATTGCATAGTTCTTATCCTTCTCTACACCCCACAATGGAACAACGGTAGGATTCTCATTTCCAAACTCTTCCATAGGAATGAACTCATAGAAAACGTCATAGTCAAGCATCAACAGCATTGACTTGTCGTGCGGGTCATCCTGAAGGCCAAAGAATCCCTCACTTGCATTGTATGTCTCCATATAGCGCATGTCGGGTTTGGTGATGAGCTGTTCGTATTGTTTCCTATATGGCGTAAAAGCCACTCCTCCATGAAAGAACACCTCAATGTTTGGCCATACCTCTTCCAAGTGCTCTTTCCCTGAAATCTCCATTACCCTACTCAACACCGATAACATCCATGAAGGCACTCCGCTCAAGTTAGTAACATTCTTCCTTAAGGTTTCATGAGCTATACGGTCTCGTTTCACTTCGAAATCGGACAATAATGCCGTTTGCTTCTTCGGTACACGTACGAGATTTGCCATAGGGTTGATATTCTCAATAAGTATTGCACTTAAATCTCCAACCAGACTATCGTGAATGTTATAGTTAGGTGAATGGCTACCACCCAATATCAACGCACTTCCATCGAACAGCTTGCTTTTCTGATAGTTGCGCAGATAAAGAGCAACGCAATCCTTTCCACCTCTATAGTGGATATTCCGCAATCCTTCCTTACTGACGGGTATGAATTTGCTCTTGTCGTTTGTCGTACCTGACGATTTTGCGAACCATCTTACAGCTCCTGGCCACAATATGTCACGTTCGCCATGTCTCATTCTATCAATGTCGGCTTTCAGTTCCTCGTATGTATTGACAGGCACGTTATGTGCGAAATCCTCATATTTCTTTATGTTTGAGAACAAGTGGTTTCGTCCGTATTCGGTGTCATGTGCCTTTTTAACCAGGCTTCTCAATACATCTTGCTGGAGCATATCGCCTTCAGTGTAGTGTCTTTCAAGTTCTACTTGTCGAGACACAAATACTTTTCTTATAATCTGAGTTAAGCTCATATTCTTACACTTTGGATTTGCAAAATTAAGTCTTTCTTTTGTAAATCGAGAATAATTTACATTATTTAATTGTCATTCTACTCTCTTTATCTTTTTTCAGCGTTATCGAATGAAGTATAGTCATTTATTATTGACATGTTTGCTTTTGACATCTTTTTTTCAATAAAACCTTGCATTTACCGAAAATAAGCAGTATATTTGCCGGCAAAACTTCAAACAATTATGAACTACCAACGAATTATCAATGAAATTCTCGAGGAAGTGGAGCCTTTGCGAGGCATTGGTTGCCAAGCTACATACATACCGGCTCTTGCTACCGTTGACCCCAATCAAGTAGGTCTTTGCATTGAGACAATAGGCAACGAGCAATACTGTTGTGGAAATGCTGATACTCAGTTCTCTATCCAAAGCATCTCCAAGGTTTTTGCCCTTGCCATGGCATTAGGAATAGAGGGGGAGGAGGTATGGAAAAGAATGGGACGTGAGCCGTCAGGAACAGCGTTCAACTCTCTTGTTCAATTGGAAATAGAAAAGGGGAAACCTCGCAATCCATTCATCAATGCAGGCGCAATTGTAGTGGCTGACATTCTGATGTGCAAGCTGCGAGATGCGGAAAAAGAGTTTCTCAGTTTCGTAAGGAGTATGGCAGGTAACGACACCATAGACTACAACCGCGAAGTGGCATCGTCTGAGCGTCAACAAGGTTATCTTAATGCTGCGATAATAAATTTATTGAAGTATCATGGCAACATTGAGGGTGACATTGAAGATGTGTTGCACTTTTATTTTCTTATGTGTAGTATTGAGATGAGCTGTAGGGAACTTGCTCATGCGTTTCTGTCTTTTGCCGACCACTATAAGCCGTTCACGCATTGTGGCATTAGTCTCTCCAAGTCAAAGGTGAAGCGCATTAATGCCGTAATGCAGACATGCGGATTCTACGATGAAGCAGGAGAGTTTTCGTACCTTGTGGGTCTGCCAGGCAAAAGTGGTGTTGGTGGTGGCATAGCTGCCGTATTTCCAGGATTGTATTCTGTTGCTGTATGGAGTCCGCGCCTCAATGAAAAGGGCAATTCTGTAATAGGTATGAAAATGCTTGAGTTGCTTACCACACAAACCGAACAATCCATATTCTAAATAACGTGAGTTCGATGAAGTCAATTAAAAATTAAGGCGAGGTCCCCTCCGTCTCCCCCAAGGGGGAGTGATGGCTGCGCACAGTGGAAGTGCTAACGTTGCTCTCCCCCTTGGGGGAGATGGAGGGGCTTACACTGGGAGTGTGGGCGTATCGCCCACACTCCCAGTCATTGGCGCATTATAAAAGTATATTCATCGAACTCACGTTAAATAATGTCATATATAAAAATAAAATGCGTTAAATAATCAGGAGAAATGACCATATCTCAGATTTTATCAGTACTTTTGTGCCAATTATGATGAAATGGATTATAATGTTTGCGCTATCGCTTGGCTTTACTGTCGCAATGGCTCAGGAAGTTAATACCACAGAAGAAGATGTCGATGGTATTGACGCTCCTGCGTTCGTACCTACGGTCAAGGTATCAAAGGTTGTTGACAAAGGTGACAGCATTCCGTATATGGAGATGAGCAACGTCTATGTTTACCCAAGACTCACCTTCGACAGCAAGCAGAAACACAATGCCTATCTTCGGTTGGTAAAGAACGTAAAGAAGGTGTTACCCATTGCCAAGGAGGCAAATCAGATAATTATCGAGACATACGAGTATTTAGAAACACTTCCCAACAAGAAAGCTCGTGACGAACATCTCAAGCTTGTGGAAAAGAGTATTGTTAGGGACTATAAGCCAAAGATGAGAAAACTTTCATATTCACAGGGAAAGCTACTTATCAAGCTTGTTTATCGTGAATGTGACACATCGACGTACGATATCGTGAAAGCTGTGCTTGGACCTGTAAGGGCTGGATTCTGGCAAGCCTTTGCATGGTGTTTTGGTGCCAGCTTGAAAAAAGGTTACGAACCTGAGGGCGTTGATCGCCTTACTGAGCGGGTGGTATTAATGGTTGAAGCCGGTCAATTGTAGTTCCCTACAACGGACCGACTTCTACCTTGTAACCAATTACTGTAACACTAATTTTTCAATTATGAAAGAACCGAATGTCTCACGACATTTTCCTACGGATCGTTTTTATATGTAGGATAGTCTGTTTTTCGAGTGCAAATTTACTATGAAAAAGCGAACTATCATATAATTTTTTTTAAAAAACAGCCGTAAACGTTTGCGTAATGGTTAAGATTATTTTTCACTAAATAAAACTTGTACCATAGTTTGTCCAACTGCTTTAAGTATATTTTTGTCAATACTATCCATCGTGTCATTAACGGTGTGCCAAGTAGGTCCAAAGGAACTTTGCGGACACGACTCAAAATATGGAATGATATCTATGGTTGGTATTCTTAGCTTGTCGTTCACTGGAATGTGATCGTCGGTAACCATACCTCCCTGACTGTTTGGGAACAGTGTCGAATAGCCAACTATGCGTGCTGCACTCCACACTTTATCTACTATTTCAGAAGCATAATGCAACGACATTCCTTCGCGGTAGAATTTTGATCCTGCTCCACCCACCATGTCGAGCAGTATTCCCCAACGGGCTGTATATCCACTTGTATGGGGGTGTTCTGCCCAATGTTGTGCGCCCAAAGCCCAGCTGTCTCCCGAGTCATCAGCGTCGCTCCATTGCGGTATTCCCCAGTCTTCAGCGTCGAAGCATACGAAATCAACGCCTAATGTAAGGCTGTCGCATTGTGCCAATAGCCTGGCCAGCTCCAACATTACTGCCACTCCCGATGCTCCATCATTGGCTCCCATGACAGGTTTCCTCCAATTTGCGCTGTCTGCATCATTGTCAGCCCAGGGACGTGAGTCCCAATGTGCGCAAACAAGCATCCTATCTGTCGCTTTGGGATTATATGCGGCTATGATATTGGTTGCTTTCAACGGTGTACCGTCATAGCCTTTTAGTGTAGCCTTCTGCTCTACAACTTCCAAGCCAAATTGTCTAAACTTGTCAGCAATCCATGCTCCGCAACGCTCGTGTTCCTCACTGTTCATCGTTCGTGGTCCGAAGTCACACTGTGCCTTGCAATAGGCATAGGCACTGTCTGCCGAAAACTCAGGTCCAACTGCTGCTGCAGTGTTGTCGTTCGTGACAGTTGCCTTTTTGGAATTGCCACACGATAACATCAAAGTGGCTATGAGGTAAAAAAACAAATATCTGATTTTCATAAATGTTACTTTCTTCTTTTCGTCGCTTATTGTCTGCTTTCCTGAACCATCTTCATCACTCTTAGGAAGTTACCTCCCATGATTCGCTGAATGTCATCTTGGCTGAAACGCCTGGCGAGAAGCGTGCGAGTGAAATTGAGTATTTCCGAAGCATCGGCTATTCCTGTCACTCCACCATCTCCATCAAAATCAGTTCCCAGTCCTACATGGTTTATTCCCATAATGTCTATGGCATGTTCAAGATGTCTGATGGCATCAATGATAGTAGCTTCTCCATCACTTCTGAGGAATCCATTATATAGCGTAATCTGCATTACGCCGTCCTTTCTTGCCAACTGGCGCATTTGGTCGTCAGTCAAGTTCCGTGGGTGGTCACAAAGATGTCGCGAACTGCTGTGGCTGCACACAATAGGCTGTTTGCTTATTTCCAAAGCGTCATAGAAACTTTTCTCAGAGGCATGGCTCAGGTCAACCATTATGCCCAGTCGGTTCATCACACCGATAACCTCTTCGCCAAGTTGGCTCACTCCTCCATGCGTGTCACAGCCTTTAGCACTATCGCAAATATCGTTATCGCCGTTATGACATAACGTAATGTAAACGATGCCTCTTTTTGCGAAGTGCTCCACGTTGCATACATCTCCTTCAAGAGCCAAGCCATTCTCTATGCCAAGCATTATCGTTTTCCGTCCCTCACATTTGTTCTGGTAGAGTTCCTCTGGAGTACGTGCAATGCTGATGTACTGTTTGTTTGATTCTACAATGCTTTCAATTCTGTCGAATATCATGTCGGCATATCCCTTTGGACATGCCTCCTTTAAGTCTGCCTCAGAGGGATAGGACTTGCGTATTATTGATGAAAAGGTCTCGCCGCTTTTGGGCTGTGGAACATACGCCACCATTATTGACGCATCAAGTCCTCCTTCCGTCATTTTGTGTAGATCGACGAGGGCTGTCTTGTCACGTCGGTCAAATCGTATTCCTTTGGGGAAGAGCATTGGGGTGTCGCAATGCGTGTCGAGTGTGAGGACGCTTTTATGTAAGCGTTTCACGTCGTCAAACAATACAGCCTCCTTCACGAGCCACTGGAACAATGGCAATCCCTCCTCCATACATTCCGGATGCCACTGAACGCCCATTATCGGTTTGAACTCATTGCTCTCAATTGCTTCAACGACACCATCAATAGAGTGCGCCGTGACACGGAATTTGTCTCCTGCTTCAGACACTGCCTGATGATGGAACGAATTGACGTAAATAACGTTCTCTCCATAAACTTCATGAAGCAACGAGTCTTGTTCTATCAACACGGAGTGTGTTGCCTCACTGCGTTCGGCATCCTGACTATGTTTAATCACTCCATTAGTGTCGGTGATGTCCTGTTCCACTTTTCCTCCCAATGCCATTGCCAGAGTCTGTATGCCACGACAAATGCCGAGGATTGGCATTTGTCGGTTATATGCCAATCTTGTGATAAGTAGCTCAGGTAGGTCGCGCTCGCTGTTTATTGAGTGCAACTTTGGTGAAGGCTCTTCGCCACAATAAAGAGGATTGAAATCTGAGCCGCCACTAAGTAGCAGGCCGTCAATGTGTTCCAGTGTGTTGATTATGGTATTAGAATCCGCCGAGGGTGGAATGACAATTGGCACGCCTCCAGCCCTCTCTACCGACTTGTAGTAGAAGTGGCTGAGCCGTTCCTCCCCATCGGCATAGTTGGCGGTAATACCGATTACCGGTTGCCTTTTGGCTTCCGGAAATCGGTTATACACGTCGTCAAGTTTTTTTTGCCATTTGAACTTGTTGCTCATAGTCAGTCGTCAACTTTCACGGCAATCTCTCTCTTTATGCTTTGTTCTAACGAAATGAGTGTCTCCGTAGCCACCACTCCAGGAATGTCCTGAAGTTGCCCGTTGAGAAGATGCATGAGTTGCTCATTGTCACGGGCATAGAGCTTTACAAGCATTGTGTAAGGTCCAGTGGTGAAATGGCACTCTACTATCTCGGGTATGTGCTGCAGCCTCTCCACTACGTTTTTGTACATGTTTCCTCTCTCAAGTGTGATACCTACGTAAGTGCATGTAGAATATCCCAACGACTTTGGATTGACGTCAAATCCGCTACCCATGATGACATTTCCGTCAATGAGATGCTGTACGCGCTGGTGGATGGCAGCTCTCGATACATTACACTCTGCCGCCACATCCTTGAATGGGATTCTGGCATTTTTCGACAATATACTTAGTATTTTTTTGTCGAGATTGTCAATTTTTTCCATCTTGTATCTTTCGAAAATTAGTTGATAGTGTAGCTGAAAGGCGGTCATACAACCGCCTATCTCGCAAATTGTCAGCAAAAGTACGAAATTTTATTGATATAGTCAAGAAAAAACTGCAAAAAAATTACAAAATGGCTGTTATTTCACTATCTCGACGAGTTCAACAGTGAAAATTAAGGCACTGTATGGTTTTATCTTTCCCGAGTCACGGTCGCCGTAAGCGAGCTGATATGGTATGTATAATTCCCACTTGCTTCCAACGGGCATAAGTGTCAGTGCCTCTGTCCAGCCACTGATAACCTGATTAGCCTTGAATTCCAATGGCTTGTCGCCATGTTTCGCCGAAGCGTCAAAGACAGTGCCATCCACCAGCCTACCTTCATAGTTCACCTTAACCTTGTCTGTGGCCTGTGGCTTCTCTCCGTTTCCCTCTACAAGAACTTTGTATTGCAATCCGCTTTGCGTGGTTGTCACGCCTTCTTTCTTGGCGTTTTCGGCAAGAAACTTCTCGCCATTCCTACGGTTCTCCCCATAGAGTTTCTCTATCTTTGCCTCTTTGGCGTCTTCCATCATGTCCTTAAACAACAGATTGGCGTCCTCTATATTATAATAGGTGGTATCGCTTTGTAGCGCATCGATGAAACCTCTGAACACAAGAGCCTCAACAATAGAGTCGGGAGACTCATTCAGCTCACGTGTCATTCCTGGCAGCATTTTGTCCTTGACCTGTTTGGCTATCTCCATTCCTGCCATATAGGCTAAAAACTGCGGTGCGTCGTTCGACTTGATTGTTGTCTCAAACCCATTTATGAAGTCAGCCATATAGGCTGTATCTACTTTCATCGACTGCTGCAGAAACGGTATCAATCCCTGAGTAAGGCTCATGCCGGCAACATAGCTGAGAGTGTCGCTTTTGGTATTCATAACCACCAAGCTCTTCTCGGCCTTCTTCTGCGTCTTTTCTTTCTTCTTTGCAGCGATGCTTTCAATTGAAAAAGCACTCGCCACAACTATGGCGAGTGCAATTATAATAGTTCTTTTCTTCATATTGCCAATAACTTGTCAATAGTCAACTAAAAACTTGTCAACTGGAAAATTATTTTTCAATACCAAGAAGCTCAATCTTGAAAATAAGCACAGAGAAAGGCTTGATGTCGCCCTGCTCACGCTCGCCGTAAGCCAGTTCCTGTGGAATGTAAACTTCCCATGTCGAGCCGACAGGCATGTGAACCATTGCGTCTGTCCAGCCCTTGATGGTCTGGTTGCAGCGTAGCTTCAGAGGCTGGTTGCGCTTGTAAGAGCTATCGAATACATTACCGTCGATTGTGCGACCCTCATAGTGGCATGAAACCATAGAGGTGTCGGCAGGAATGGCACCGGTGCCTTCCTTGATAACCTTATACTGAACGCCGCTTGGTAGAGTCTTCACGCCTTCCTTATTCTTGTTGGCAGCCATGAACTCCTCACCCTTTTTCTTGTTTTCGCCGTATTTTGCCTCCATTGTCTTAGCTTTAATCTGCTGCATCTTTGTCTGTGCAGTGATGCCAGCCTCCTGAACGGTCATAAGGCCCTTCTTGCCTGTAACGCCCGAGATGAAGCCTGCCATGAAGTTCTTCAGCGAGATGGTCTTTGTTGAGTCGTCGCCAAACACTTCGTGGTTGATGCCCATAACCATCTGGTTGCTGATTTGCTGACCAATCTGAATACCTGCATAGTAAGCGGCCTTCTTCTTGTCGTCGCCAGCGTTTGCGCCTTCGTTAAGACCCTTGATGAATTCCTTCATGTAGGTTGTGTCAACACCCATGCGGCCTACGAGATATTCCTTCAAGCCTTGAGTCTGAGCCATACCGATGGCGTAGCTCATAGTGTCCACATCGCTCTTAAGATTTGCCTTAGGAGTTGAATTGCCGCAAGAGGATATTGTCATTGCGGCTACCGCCAAAGCGGCAAAGAATGTCAATTTTTTCATTTTTTATTTTATTTGTTTACTTAATGTCTATTTTATTTAAGTTCCGCATGTCTTGACATGCTGTCTTTAAACGAGTTAATAAGTTTATGGATTGAAAGTTTTATGAAAAGACAAAGAACTTGTCCACTCGTCAACTATCCTATTTCACTTCAATCAACTCAACATCGAAAATCAGTGTCGAGAATGGAGGGATGGTCTGTCCTGCGCCACTCTCGCCGTATCCCAGCTTGTAGGGAATGAAGAAGCGGTATTTAGCACCTTCCTGCATCAGCTGCAAGCCCTCTGTCCAACCGGCAATTACTTGTTGCAGGCCGAATGTTGCAGGTTCGCCGCGCTGTACGCTGCTGTCGAATAGTGTTCCGTCGATGAGGAAGCCCTCGTAGTGGCACTTCACGCTGTCGGTAGCCTTTGGTTTGCGACCGTTGCCTTTCTTCAGCACCTGATACTGCAAGCCGCTGGAAGTGGTCACGACACCCTCTTTCTTGGCGTTCTCGGCAAGATACTTTTCGCCGGTCTCCTTGGCTGCCTTGCCCTTCTCGGCCATTTCTGCCTGTATCTTCTGTTCCTGTTTCGCAAAGTAGTCTTGTACGATGCTCTGTGCCTCGTGGTTTGTCATCTTCAAGTCGTTGCCTGCGATGACGTCCTTGATGGCGTCTGCGAAGTCCTCAATACTAAGGTTGCTTGCACCCATTTGTGCCAGTTGGCGACCAATGCCCAAGCCTAAAGCATAGCTCAATTTGTCCATTTTTCTTCTTTTAAAATAATGTGTTACGTCTTAAAAACGTGCAAAGGTAACACTTTTCTTTGATTTTCTGTTGTTATTTCGAGAAAAATTACTATTTTTGTGCATTGTTAAGACGAAATCTTGATTTACTTATATTAATTTCATCGCATTATGAAGAAAATAGTAGTATTAACCGGAGCGGGAATGTCGGCTGAAAGCGGACTATCCACTTTTAGAGATGCCGACGGATTGTGGGAGCATTATCCTGTTCAGCAGGTGGCTTCGCACGATGGGTGGCTTGCCGACCCAGTATTCGTAAACAATTTCTACAACATGCTACGTGGCAAGTTCATCGACAAGAAACCGTGCCGTGGGCATGAGCTGGTGGCTGAACTGGAGAAGTACTACGACGTCACTGTGGTTACTCAGAATGTTGACGACCTGCACGAACAGGCTGGATCGTCGAAGGTGATTCATCTACATGGCGAGCTTATGAAGGCTTGCTCAAGCACCGACCCTGACGACACTCGCTATCATGTGCAGCTCACTGCCGACCACTACGAGGTGGCCCCTGGCGAAAAGGCAGGCGACGGCTCCCTCCTGCGTCCGTTTATCGTCTTCTTTGGCGAGGCAGTGCCTATGATTTCTGTTGCTGCCGAGGCGGTTATGAATGCTGACACGCTCATCATCATCGGTACGTCGCTCGCAGTTTATCCCGCCGCAGGTCTCATCAGATATACAAAGCCAAACATTCCTATCTATCTCATTGACCCCAAACCCGTCACCACATACGGCAACATAACCTACATAGCCAAAGGTGCGTCGGCTGGAATGGAAGAACTGTTTGAAAAATTAAGAATTATGAATTAAGAATTAAAAATTAAAGGCGAAGCCCCCTCCGGCTCCCCCAAGGGGGAGAGAACGGAAGTCCCCGGAGGGGAATTAAAAATGAGCTGCGCATAATCTGCGTTTATCTAACTCTTAATTTCCAATTAAAGGTTGAATATGAAAATTGACAAAGCGGAAAGAATACGACGAGCGGAGGAACTGTTCGTAAAAGGCTACAACTGCTCACAGTCGGTAGTGGCTGCCTTTGCCGACCTCTATGGCTACACTGACGAACAGGCACTGAAGCTGAGTGCTGGAATGGGCGGCGGAATGGGGCGTCTGCGCATGACATGCGGTGCTGTGGCCGGCATGGCAATACTTGCAGGAATGGACTGCGGTTCAATCGATTCCAACGATCGTGAAGGTAAGTCGGCAAACTATAAGGTTGTACAGCAACTATGTGAAAAATTCAGACAAGAGCATCAGTCGCTCATCTGTGCTGAACTGCTCAATCTGCGCAAGGGAGCCCCATTGAGCTATGAAGCATCAGAACGCACGGCAGAGTACTATAAGACTCGACCGTGCGTCAATATGGTAGTCACGGCGGCAAAAATCTTTGCCGACTATTTGGAAAGCAAATAAGGTTTAGAACTTCAAGTCAACTCCTACGCCTATCACTCTATTGGTGCGGGTAAAGGAGTTCTTCACGCCCATGGCATCAGGAGCCTTGTCGTAGTCGTCGTAAAGGGTCTGGAACCATGCGGCGTTGATTTTCACCTTGTCAGTCACGTTGTAGCCAATGCCAAGACCATAGGAGTAGGAGCTGACGTTGAACGAGAGGTCGTTCATACCAGCGTCCTTGAAGTCGTAGGCAGTACGCTGCATACCTGCGCTGACCTGTAGTTTCTTGCAGATGTCATATTCAGCGCCGAACAGATATTCGTTGCTGTCGCTGAGCATTTCCTTGGTGTATTGTTTAGTATCAACGTCGAAATAGTGGTGCCAACCTGCCATCACTCTAAGCGAGGGCAGAATCTCATACTGTGCGCCTACGGTGAGCAGGGCAGGTGAGTCCTCGTCAACCTTCTCGCCGTCCTTAAACTTGTTCACTGCCGATATGAGGCTTGTCTCCTTCACCGTTGATTTGTTTTTCATTTTCATGCGGGTCTTGAACTCATATTTTGCAGCCAAGTTGAGCTTCCCTGCCTTGTAATCAATGCCAATGATTGGAGCCATGCCCCAGGCCGTCTGGTCGCACATGAGGTTCACGCCGTCGCGATAAGGCTCAAGCATGTTCAGGCTTCCTTCCGCTGTCTTCAGGGTTGTTAGCTGTGCTGTGTATTCCTCTGGAACTGGAATTCCGGCTGACTCATATAGTCCAATGGCCTGTTGCACCTGTGAGATGCCGCCTACAACAGTTTGGTTGGCAGCGTCGAGAAACTTGTCGAACGGAACGGCTCCGTTGTCTGTGTTCACCTTAATGTCGCTAACCTTGGCCTTGTACGAGGCACTGCCATAGAGCAGTCGCAAGCCTCCGTACACCGAGAGGTTCTTGTTTAGCTTATAGGCAGCTCCCGCCGTAAAGCCATAGTAATATTGGCGGCCTTCCATAAAGGCGTTCATATCGTAGCCCTTGGCTCCGAAAGCATTTAGCTGAGTGGCAATCAACGCTATTGACGACTCGAAGGTAGGTATTCCATAGTCAAACGTACATTTGCCTCCACCGCCTGTGACGGCGAATCCAAACTGATAGCTCCATTTACCTTTATTATATGCAGCTTGTATGGAAGGGATGATAGGCGCGTCAGCCTCTCCCTTAAACTCCTTGAAGTCGCTTCCATTGTTGTTCATGCCCAGTTTGTAGAGTTCCGACCATGAGGACACAGTGCGCGTCTGGTGAGCGTTCTGAATGTTCAGTGAAAGATGGAATCCGTCGCCCAGGAATATCACGCCCGCAGGGTTGCTGTACACACCATCGATGCCTATTGCGGCGTCGCGTGCAGGATTGCGGAGGAATGAAATGTTCTGATTGGTGTTGGTCAACAGACCACCTGCCATAACTGTTTGTGCTGCTGCCAAAGCCATGGCAATACAGCTTGATTTAATCTTCTTCATTAATATAAATTATTCTAAATTCGCTGCAAAATTACAAATATTGTTCTAAACTTCCATTACTTTTATGCCGTAATTAATCATTGTTAACAACAAATTGAGTAATTGTTGCACAAAACAGACTCAGTGTGCAATAAGTTTATTGGTTGACAAGTTGCGGGATGACGGATTGACAAGTTGTCGAGAAGGTAGCGACCATAGGTTTCTTCGTTGCTTTCATCATGATGGCAAGCCAGAACATGAACATCAAAAAACTCAAAAAAAAGAAAAAAAATGAATATTTTTATAGCTTGTCACTCTTCTTTTTTTTGATAATGAAGAAAAAACGCTAATTTTGCACTCAGTTTTCAAACATATTTCATTCATACTACAACAAATTGTTTTTTTCGACCCGAATTAACGCAAATATGAAAGCATTTCTTTTAGTGCTCTCCGCTGCTGTTTTCGTTGGCTGCAATGGTCTTTTCGACTATCATCCTTACGATGCGCACTATAACGGAGAAACCGACATAAACAGGCATAACATCGAGCGCATTGAAAGCCAATGTCGCGACAAGCTACCGCTACGCGTGGCTTTCATCAGTGATACGCACATTGACTATCACGACCTTAGCTGCATGATTGACGACATCAACAGTCGCGACAGCATCGACTTTGTCGTTCATCTCGGTGACCTTAGCGACACTGGAACCACCAAGGAGTTTGTATGGACGCGCGATAGGCTCAATTCCATCAAGATACCCTATGTCGCGCTCATAGGCAATCACGACTTTCTCGGCACTGGCGATGAGATTTACGAACGCATGTTTGGCAATTTCGACTTCAGTTTTATTGCCGGAAGGGTAAAGTTTCTATGCCTCAACACCAATGCCACTGAATATGACTACATTGCTGCTGTGCCCAACTTCGACTTCATCGAGGAGCACTGGACGAGCGACTCCACGCTCTTCGACCGCACCATTGTCTGCATGCACGCACGTCCCTTCAGCGACCAGTTCAACAACAATGTTGCTAAGAGCTTTGAGTATTATGTTAGGATGATGCCGGGATTGATGTTCTGTATCAATGGCCATGACCACTCGTTAAACTCATGTGACCTCTACGGCGATGGAGTGGTCTATTACGGGGTTGATGCCGCCTATCACCGCAACTATATGCTATTTACCATAGGAAAGGAGGGTTACAGCTATGAGATTATACGTTTTTAGCCTCTTGCTCCTACTGACGACGTGCACAGTGGAGGCACAGGAAAAGCCACAGAGTGTCAGTGCCGACTCTGTGGCCATAAGGGACTCTATTCTCTATCTTGATGCGACTCCTGCCGCCGGAGTAGTGGCCGACAAGGGTTTCAAGTCGAAATACGACCGTCGCGTACACTATCGTCGTAAGCATTGGGATGACCTCATTCCCACGCAGTTCATAGTGCAGAATGCTGGCAACATGGGAGTCCTCTCCGTGGGCATAGGTTGGGATTACGGCAAGCACAAGCAATGGGAGACAAATCTTCTCTTTGGCTATCTCCCACGTTTCCAGAGCCGTAGAGCAAAGGTAACAATGACCTTGAAGGAGAACTACATTCCATGGAGCCTATATCACCGTCATGGATGGCTTACGGAGCCTCTTTCGTGCGGTATATACTTCAACACTGTCTTTGGCTCAGAGTTTTGGGATCGTGAGCCGGATCGCTATCCCGACAAGTACTATCCCTTGTTAAGGACAAAGATACGTGCTAACGTTTTTCTCGGTCAGCGTCTAACGAAGATCGTACCCGCCAATCGTAGGAAATTCGTCAAGAGCATCACCATGTTCTATGAGGTTAGCACATGCGACCTTTACATTCGTTCTGCCGTCATGGAGCGTGACATTACCCTTTGGGACATTCTTGGACTCTCGTTGGGTCTAAAGTTCCAGCTCTTGTAATTGTCTTGCCGTTGGGCGAGGTTTCAAGTTTAACGTGAGTTCGACGAAATTAAGAATTAAAAGTGGAAGCCCCCTCCAACTCCCCCAAGGGGGAGAGCCCGTTACCGCATCCACTATGCGCAGCAATTTTTAATTTTTAATTTCGCAAAGCGACTCGCCCACACTCCCAGTCATTGGCGCATTATAAAGGGAATTTCATCGAACTCACGTTAAAGTAAAGTTCTCTGTATATCCATATATGAGAATGGGTATCGATAATACTCAATCCACTTTTCTACCGTATTAACTGCTAACAATTGGCAATCAGTCACTTCTAAATACGAAGGTTGTACTTCTTTAGAAGAAATCAGAATTCCATGGGGAACAAGGGAGAAGATGCTGGATATGTTAGGAAATATGTATGAAGAATTACTTGTAGAAATATGATTACAATAGCATCCAAAAGAAGAAAGA
This sequence comes from Prevotella sp., assembly GCA_051878735.1. Classification (GTDB taxonomy): domain Bacteria; phylum Bacteroidota; class Bacteroidia; order Bacteroidales; family Bacteroidaceae; genus Prevotella. Next base: position 72,216 of record JBJEKR010000025.1, read on the forward strand.
TTGAGAATATCCTCAAAGGGTTAGAGGGACAGGTACATTGGTTCATTTACCATTAATTTTTAATTGAAAATAATGCCGAGACAAGCGAGAGAGACATTATCCACGGGTCAAAGGGACAGGTACATTGGTTCATTGTGGCAGAATGGTAAGCGAGTCGCTTCCTGGTGACGAGGAATTGAAACCTACATAGAAAATTCAGAATATGAGAAATATCCAGATCATTAACATTCGTTACGAATCAAGTGTACCTGTCCCTATGACCCGGTCTATAGTCAGCTTTGGAAGCACCATACGCACGAAGTTATACAGGTTATTCTCCCACCTTACATCGTAGGTTAGGCGGTCACTATAACGCTATTCTCCGACTTATAGTGTTTATAAGTCTTTCTTTTTAACAATACTTGCTATAACTTCTGCTATTCTATTAATATCGTCTATAGTATTATCTTTACCTAAAGAAATGCGTATGGTGTTTTTTGCTAAAGATTCTTCCAAACCGATAGCTTTTAGTACGTGAGAAATTTGAGTTTTCTTACTATCACATGCAGAACCAGTTGATACACATATTCCAAGTAAATCTAAACGATGCAATAACGACTCGCCACTAAATCCATTAAAGGATAAACTTATATTTCCTGGAATTTTTATTTCAGCACCATTCTTATGAAATACAACATTAAATGATAATAGCTTTTGTATAAGAGCATTTTCTAAGCCTTGAATATATGTCATATTATCCTCTAACTGAGATGTATTCTCTTCTAATGCTATTGCCATTGCCACTATTGACGCAATGTTTTCTGTACCTGCACGCAAAGACTTTTCTTGTGCACCTCCTGATATTAGAGGTTTTATTTTAACACCATCTTTTATATACAAAAAACCAATACCCTTTGGACCATTAAATTTGTGAGCTGAAGCCGATAGAAAATCTACTTCTAACTCACGTACATTAACAGGAATATGTCCGACAGCTTGAACTGCATCTGTATGAAATAAGG
>JBJEKR010000026.1:0-22376 GCA_051878735.1 Prevotella sp.
GAAATACAAATGTTCAGAATGTCCTAACCGGAAGTTCGCTCCATTATCATACGAAAACATTTTCAACCACCTTGCGGGTAAGGATGTTTATGGTCGTGATGTTGTCGGCTTATATCCGCTGTTGAAAGACGACACCTGCTATTTCCTCTGTACTGATTTTGATGACAAGAGTTGTGAGCATGGCTATCAAAATGATGTGCTTGCCTTTACTGGCGTGTGCAAGGAATGGGGCGTTCCGTGTTATATAGAGCGGTCACGCTCCGGCAATGGGGCACATGTATGGGTGTTCTTTGACACAGCCATAACAGCCATTAAGGCAAGACAGCTGGGAAAGTCTATTCTGTCAGAGGCAATGAATAAGGAGGTACATCTATCCTTTAAATCGTACGACAGGTTTTTCCCAAACCAAGACACCTTGCCCGATGGTGGATTGGGAAATCTCGTGGCACTACCTTTACAAGGTCAGGCACGAAGGAATGGCAACAGCGTATTTGTAGATGAAAACTTCAAGCCATATCCCGACCAATGGCGTTTCCTGCTCAGTATTCAAAAACTGTCAGAGGCAACCGTTGATGTCATTCTACAGAAACACGCTTCGACATTGGGCGAATTGACTAAAAGCAGCGAGGGAAAACCTTGGGAAACACCTAAGTCAGAGACTATTGACCAATCGGACTTCCCACCAAATATCATGTTGATAAAGGCGAATATGCTGTACATTCCTTTGACTTGTCTGTCTGCAAAGGCCGTCAACTATTTCAAGAGAATGGCGGCTTTCCATAATCCCGAGTTTTATGCAAAGCAAGGCATGCGGCTGTCAACCTATGATGTTCCGCGTATCATATCATGCTCAGAATTGACGGACAACTATATAGCCCTGCCTCGCGGATGCGAAGATGACGTGGTAGATCTCCTTGAAGCAAACAATGTTGAATACTTCATAGATGATAAGACCTGTCACGGACGAGCCATCAATGTGTCATTCAAAGGAGAACTCCGTAAAGAGCAACAGCAAGCCACGTCCTCTATGTCTCTTCATCCTGTAGGCACACTGTCTGCCACAACGGCTTTTGGGAAAACCGTGTTTGCTATTGCGATGATTGCCCAAAGGAAAGTGAACACGTTGATATTGGTGCACAGGAAGTCATTGCTCGACCAGTGGAAGAAGCAATTGAAAGACTTCTTGGAAATAAGAGAAGTCGTAGATGACAAATCAAAACGACGGAAGAGATATCTTTCTCCCATAGGGGAACTATGCTCGGGAAAGGATACCCTGCATGGAGTGATAGATATTGCCTTGATACAATCATGCTTGGGAAACAACGAGGTCAAATCTTTCGTTAGAGATTACGGCATGGTGATTGTTGACGAATGTCACCATGTTTCATCAGTGAGCTTTGAGCAAGTACTGAAACAGGTAAACGCTCATTACGTTTATGGGCTTACGGCTACTCCAATACGCAAGGACGGGCATCAACCAATTATTTTCATGCAATGTGGTAAGATACGATATACTGCGGATGCAAAAAGTCAAATGGACAGACAGAACTTCGTCCGCACCCTTGTTCCGCGTTTCACGTCTTTCCGTAATGTCTTGCCTGATACCAAAACATATACTCAAACCATAGAGGCTTTATCAACAGACAAAATGAGAAACAACCTCATCATTGAGGATGTGAAAACTGTAATTGAAGAAGGACGAACTCCAATCATCCTTACCAACTTGACATCCCATGTGAGAATCCTGACGGAATTGTTACAACCTCATGCAATGCATGTAGTAAGTCTTGTCGGTGCAGACTCTGCGAAAGAGAAGAGGATGGCAATGGAAAAATTGGAGAACATTCCCGCATCCGATACTTTGGTCATAGTTGCCACAGGCAAATACATCGGCGAAGGTTTCGACTATCCCAGACTTGACACACTATTTCTTGCGCTACCCATTTCATGGAAAGGGAATATAGCCCAATATGCAGGCAGATTGCATCGGGATTATGATGGAAAGAATGAAGTGCGAATCTATGACTATGTTGACATACGCATTCCCATCTGCGATTCCATGTATCGAAAGCGATTGAGAGGGTACGCATCTGTGGGTTATGGTGTCCCGAAACCAACAGATGGAAACAGCGCGCCAAAGCCAGAATTGATTTATGATGGCCATACTTTTTCCGGACCATTCCATCAAGACCTGCTTGCTGCCAAACAAAGCATAGTCATATCCTGTCAGAAGATAAAGTTCAAATACGCACCTCGATTATTATATCTTTTACGGGAACTTATGGCCAATGGTATTGAAATTGTTGTTCGGGTCAAGGAACAAGGTTATAGCGATCAAGAATTAGTGGCGTATGGCATAGAAGTCCGGTACGATGAAAACCTGTCAGTGCAAGGTACGATAATAGACAAATCCACAGTATGGTATGGCAGCATCAACTTCTTTGGATACAACACAGAAGATAACAACGTGATACGAATCGTTGATTCATCTATAGCCAATGAACTGCTGGATGTTATATATGGGCGGTGTTAATGAATGTAAACTACAAATAGTGGAGGTATAATACACACAATTATCGATTTCAATTCGTACAAAGGGGAAACAATGACCTAAACAATAGATGGGAAATATATGGTATCAAAACAGCCATTTCGCTATATATAAACACTGACACACAGATAGTTAAGTACAACATTTAGGTTCAAGCGTGAGAGTCTGACCCTGTCACTCGTCCCACCGCTTGAGGCTCTGGCATTTGCCCATCCAGTCAAGAACGAGCAACGCACAGAAACCCACGCCGATGATTATATGATTAATCCTACAGCGACCCTTGCCACATAGCAATATGCAACAAACGGCAACGTATAGGAAACCTATAAATCACCCATGAGCATCTACCGTTGCCTTGTCACGTGACTGAATATTGAAACTGCCAGATTTCAAGCGGTCAAGAAACAAAGCGCATGATAAACGCTTTCCCATAAATAGCGGTTACCATCTTTTTTCCCACTGACGGAATCCCGTGCCAGACACCATTTATATGAAGCCTGGGCAGTGTTCGGCGTGGGTGCTGAAGCCGTCTCATGAAAAATTCCAGTCGCTACTGGGGGCATACGAGCTTCAAACCGATGGAAAACCTCTGCAAATGTAGATAATTTTTATAAAATATCCAAATGTTTTCTGCTTTTTTTAAAAAGAACTCAACTTTATTATAACGTGAGTGCGATGAATTTCTCTATATAATGCGCCAATGGAGGGGAGTGTGGGCGTCTCGCCCGCACCCAGCGCACTATCAAGCGCAAATCAGCGGCAGTGGAATATTACCTCGTTGGTGAGGTGCTGCCTGTTAGGCCTTGCAGTAGGAATGAGTATGAATAATGCAGGTTAAACTTTAAGACTGCCTATGGGCACTACCAGCACATCGTCCTGGCGACGATAGGCGTATTCCCCTATGGCTGTCAGGACCATCATGAATGAGGGCGACTTCATACGCTCGGTGTCAATCCTTGAGGCGAGCTTCTTTAAGGTTGTCGCACCTGCCTCAATTAGACTGTCGCCACCCAACTTAATCTCTATCAGGCCGTATCTGCCGTTGCGCAGATGGACTATGGCATCGCACTCAAGCCCGTTCTTGTCACGGAAATGATATACCTGTCCGTCGAGTGCCTCGGCATACACTCGCAAGTCACGCACTGCCATTGTCTCGAAAAGCAAACCAAAGGTGTTGGGGTCGTCCAAGAGGTCGTCGGGACCGAGACCCAAGGCAGCTGCGGCAATGGAGGGGTCGGTGAAATAACGAGTGTCGCTGGTGCGTATGGCAGTCTTCGACCTCAGATTCGGATTCCATGCAGCCATATCCTCGATGACAAAGATGCGCTTAAGGGCATTTATATATGAAGCTACCGTAGCCTCGGTAGTGTCGGAAGCCTCGTTTGACCTTATGTCGGCAAGGATGGTGCCTACTGCTCGCCTGTGGTGGTCTTGCCGCAATACTTCGGACCCTCAATAAGCACGGCTCCCATTGCCTCCAGTTTCTCTGCCAAAAGGCTGTCAACTACCCTATTTTTATACTGCTTCATATCTTCAATTTTCTTTTCGGCGGCAAAGATACGAATAATCATTGATATTCAGCATATTAACAGGCATAAAAAATGTTATATTATGGTATTTGGCCAATTTTCATTATGGTATTCGGCCAATTTTCATTATGGTGTTTGGCCAACAATATAAGGTACACGTTGACCGGTGAGTGTCATGGTTGGGAAGGTGAATGTACACTCCATTTTTTCTTCCATCAATCAGTCAAGTACAGTGACCTGTCCCTTGTACCATGAATAAAGTACTATTCCATAAAACTCGAGGGTGGAGCACCGAGATATTTCTGTACGTATCTGCAGAAATATGCTTCGGACGAGAAGCCGAAGATGTCTGATATCTCAGAAAGGGTCAGCCGCTTGGTGCGAAGCAGACGGGCAATGTCAAGTGAGGTATAGCGCGTTATCCAGTAAGCGGCAGGAAAGCCACTGACCTTCTTCGAGACTTCCGAAAGATATTTGGGCGTGACACACAGAATGTCGGCATAATATCCTATCTCACGGTTCTTGCGGAAGTCACCACGTTCGAGCAGAGCCAAAAATCGGTTCATCAGAGCTGAGTATTGCTGTGTCACGGTGTCGTCGTTTCCATATAGTGTAGCATGAAAATCGAAGAAGTCGATAATCATTGCCTGTACGGCATTTATCATGGCATCACGATGAAATTTGTGGGTGTTTAGGGCGAGACGACGACGGAGATAGTCGAAATCAAGGGCACACACCTTCTGCATCTCCGATGTCAGGTGCATGATGGGATTGTTGAACAACGACAGTCCGCCACGCGTACCATAATTGCTCTGCGGCGTGCTTATCGTGATGAACTGCGGAGTGACATAAACCACATCGACCTTGAAGTCGCCGCTCTCGTTAATGTCTTTCAGCAACTCACAGCGACGCACTATCAGACAGTCGCCTCCCTTCATGACATAGTCCTTGCCGTTGAAGGAGAACCGACATTCCCCCTCATGGCAGTAGGCGTGGCACAAATAGCCATCTTTAGTGCCGTCGCCAACATTCATCAGTGTATTATCAAAAACAACATCGTGCATTTCGTCTTCTTTCGCCATAATTATGTCGCTTTTGGCTGCAAAGTTACATAATTTCCACGAAATCCTTGCATTTTTTACCCCAAAAGAGAGTTCAACTCACGACACATCTGTTCGTGCCGACATCGCATATATCGGCACAACAGTCCGAGGACAACTATCTCGAAGAGGAAATAGAGCATTGGAGTGTCGAGGAGACAGAGGGTGTAGAGCACTATGGCGCGAGTGTTGAACGTAAGTATGTTTGTGTATTTCAGTAGAGGATAGGATAGGTTGCGGAAACGATAGCGAAAAGTTTGTGGTATGGCAGAGGGGGAGCCATAGCGACAGGCGAGAGTTTGCATCAGACGCTGAAACTGCGGAGTGCGCCTTTCCTGACGGCGTGTGTAGCCGACGTAGGTCCATAGAAATGCTTTCCACAGGCGATTGCCTTTCCACGGTGTCTTGTCGTAGAGAATCTGCTGCTGGCGAGAGCTGTCAAGCTCGCTGCCCTCCCTGCCTTTTAGAAAGAAGAGGTGTATCTGACGGTAGTAGTCGGCAAGGGCGCACTGACTGCTGTGGCTGCCGAAACCCGAATAGCAGACTAACGCCATTGCAATGGCTGTGGCATTGGCCACATTGACGGACGTGTCGGCAATGCCAAGCCATGAGAACTCCACGGCGTGATGATGATAGAAGCGTATGACGATGCTGATATATATGGGAATGAACCACACCTCGCTTGCCGCTCCGTCGAGTATTCTACCGAGTTGTGTCTTTTGTCCAGTCATTCGTGCCAGTTGTCCGTCGGTGCTGTCGAGGAAGTTGGCGAAGGCGAGCATGGCAATGGCGAGAAGGTTGAAAAGAAGTCCCGCCTCTCCCTCGTAGTGACAGGAGCCGTGGACAAAGAAGAGTGCGGAGCCTGCACCTACTACCATCGACAATGCCGTGACGACATTGGGATGGACGTTCAGACACTTAAACAACAGAGCCAGACGATAACCGATGGGGCGAGTCCACACACGGTCAAGCCACTCCTCGGTGTCTTGACTTTTATAGGTATGTTTGATGTCTTTTTTGAACATGATTTTTTATTCTTTACTCAACTTTTTTCTCCAAGCTCAAGGAAACTTCTCCTTAAAACTACTTGAACTCCTTGAAACTCCTTGAACTCCTTGAACTACTTGAACTCCTTGAAACTCCTTGAACTACTTGAACTCCTTGAACTACTTGAACTCCTTGAACTCCTTGAACTTGAGCACTTGCGAAACTCAAATTCCTCAGTTCCATAATTTCATCACCTCTCGATACGTTCTAAATGCTGTTGCAGTCACTCCGTGCACTCCGTGCAGCGCGAGGCTTTGACCCGTCATGAATAGGTTTGGCACAGGGGTGCGGGGCGTGAGCACAGTGAGCAGCGGATTGCGACAGTCCTTGCGTGTGCCATAGGCGCAGCCTTGCGGAGTCAGTGTGTAGTCATGCCACGTCAGCGGCGTGCTGATGGAGCATTTCGAGAGGCTGCGTATGCCTGGCATGAAAGGCTCAGCCAGCGCGATGCACTCGTCAGCCACTTTCTGCTTCATCTTGCGGTAGTCGCCACCTCGCTTCCCCACTCTGCTGCCCTGCCATTGCATACAGTCTTCCCATGCCATCGGCGTGATGAGATCGACCTGACGCGTAAACGGGCTGCCGTCTTCGGGTATTCTGCAACATACGAACACTCCCCTCACGGGACGATTGTTGTGGTGCATTGCCCACACGTCGGGTTGACTGTAGATGTAGCGGTTGAAGTTGAAGTAGCGCAGCATGTTTGGCCTAATGCGGAGCGAGACGGTGAAAGCCCCAAACGTATTTTCAATACTCCCCATTCTTCTACGATATAGGGCCTTCATTCGCTCGCTCCTTTTCAACAACATACAGGTTGATGCGGGATGTATTCCGCTTATGAAGACCTCAGCCTCGTATGCCTCGCCATTAGTACAGACGGCACGCACTATACGTTCGTCTTTCTCCACCAGCTCGCTCACTCGGGCCTTACATACCACATCGCCACCAGCAGAGCGAATGCCTTGGACGAGCCTATCGACAATCATCGAACCGCCGCCGTTGAGCCTCCAACTGCTCTCTACGAAGCAGCTGTTGCTAAATAGGAAAGAGAAAAGCGGCAGCGACTTGCGACGCAGCTCCATCTTCAGCGACGCTCCGCTGATGACGTCGATAAGCAGTGGGTCATCGAATGTGGTGTTAAGAAAGTCCCAAGCACTCATGTTCCACAGACGTGCATTTTGTTCGAGCGACTCTGGCAGTGGCTGTTCGGCTGTCCAACGCAGCAAGTTGACATATTTCTGTATGGCACTGCGTTCGGCAGGGAAATATTCGGCAAGGCGTCGGGCATAGTTGTCGAAGCCCTGCGCCATGCCGAAGGTGTTGTTGCCAATGGTTATGATGTCGTAGCTGTCAGGATCGAGGCGTTGCCACGGCAGGTCGAGCAGTCCGAGGCGGCTGAAAGCCTCGTGCAGCGACTGTCCCTCGTCGAGACCGCCTATATAGTGCAGTCCTGTGTCGAAGGTCATGTCTCTACGTCGATAGCTCTGCATACAGCCTCCAGGTCGTGTTCCCTGTTCGAGTACAAGCACCCGCTTTCCGTCCTGTGCGGCGAGGAAGCCACATTCGAGTCCTCCCAGTCCGCTGCCAATTATTATGATGTCGTATTTCATTCTTCATTTTTTGGGGAGGTTAAAGATGCGCAAGGCTAACATCTCCTCCTCATCTCTCCCTTGAAATTGATGTATTGCTGATTGTCGTCAGACAGATGGGCAACCACGATATAGCCGCCTTCCACTGGCGCAAGGCTCAGCGTGACGTATAGCTCGGGAGTTCCCTCGGGCGTTGTCACGGCTGTGAAGCGACATTTATTTATGTTGCTGATAATGAGGCTTTCGCCCGTCAGCTTCTCGCAACACTCCTTGATCATCTGTATATTGCACACTCCGGGACAAATGGGGTTGCCGGGGAAATGTCCCTTAAACACCGCGCACTCTGGGCAGTACTTGATGTGAAACACTCCACATCTACCGCCCATGTGCGTGGATTCATATATATAGTAGTCTTCTTCGAGTCTCATTAGCTTGGCTTTATGTAGATCTTCATCTCCACCATCGCTGCCGTGCGTTGTCCGATGATGGTCTTGGCGTGTATTATCCTCACTCCCTCCACTGCAATACCAAATGATACTGACGTGTTGAGCGTGTCGCCCACACAAGGTCGCAGCGAGCAGCGGAAGTTGCGCACCTCGCATGTGTAGCCTGTCAGCGGCACCTTCCTTCCCTTTTCAACAGCCCTATGGCTCGCCATTGCCAGTGCCGACTGTGCAATGTGCTCCATCAGTCCCGTCTCTTCCAGATGCCCTGTATCGTCGAGGAAAAAGTTGTCGCTGCCTATTGTGAAGTCAGCCACTCCCTCGTCCTCGTTTACAGCGAGCAGCGAATCGACCATAATCATCGGTTCGCGCTGCGGTATAAGCTGTCGGATGTCGTATTGTGTCATCGGTCAGTCTTTAGGTGCATGTTGCTCTATGTAGTCGTAAAGGTGTTCAAAGGTCACAATCTTTTTCAGGTCTTCGAGTGGGATAATGAGTTTGTAGAGTTGCTGAACCAGTGCCACGAGGTCAACAAGGCTAAGACTGTCGATGCCCAGCGTATCCTTGATGTTTGCCTCAGGCATAATGTCGTTGGCGTTGATTTCAAATTCAGCAGCTATCACACTGTTCACTTGTTCAATAATTTCTTGTCGTGTCATGATTTTTGTTTTTAAATGTTATTATTATTTCGCATGTACTCAACTTCTTGAACTTGAGCACTCGCGAAACTTAAACTCTTAATTCTTAATTCTTAATTTTTAATTCTTAATTCTTAATTCCCCTTTAGGGACTTCCGTTCCCTCCCCTATGGGGGAGCAGGAGGGGGCTTCTCTTAATTTTTAATTCTTAATTCTTAATTTCAATGTGCCTTTAAAGTTAGGGCTCTCACTATCACCGTAGAATTCGTCCCTCCGAATCCGAAGGAGTTGGAGAGGAAGGTGTTGAAATGGGTTTCCTTACGCTCTGGCACGATGTTCAGACATGCCGTGTCGTCATCAGGATTGTGGAAGTTGAGGTTTGGGGCTATAAAGCCATTCTGCATCATCAGCATAGAGTAGATTATCTCGCTTGCTCCAGCCATCCACATCTCGTGTCCCGTCTGTCCCTTCGTAGAGGTTACAGGCACGCGTTGGTCGCCAAAGATGCAAGCGATGGCTTGCGCCTCACGGGCATCGCCAATGCGCGTCGAGGTGGCATGGGCGTTGATGTAGCCGATATCCTTAGGTTCCATGCCACTATGCTTCAGGCACAACTCCAACGATCGGGCGGGTCCCTCAACGTTTGGCGTAGAGATATGGTCGCCGTTGCCTGAGAAGCCCCACCCCACTATCTCGCCCAATATGGGTGCACCGCGTCTCATGGCGTGCTCGTAGCTTTCGAGAATCACCGTCGCGGCTCCACCTCCAGGCACCAGTCCGTCACGGTCGCGGTCGAAGGGTCGGCTTGCCGCCGTCGGGTCGTCGTTGCGAATGGAGAACGACTGTATGCCGTCGAACGCCGCCACGCCCCACATGTTTGCCTCCTGCGCACCACCGCAGACGATGCACTCCTGCAATCCCTCGCCGATGAGCAACGAGGCAAGACCTATGGCGTGCGAACCGGAGGCGCAAGCCGCAGAAGCCGTGAGGTTGATGCCTTTAAGATGGAATAGGCAGGCAAGGTTCATCGTCACCGTTGAGTTCATCGACTGGAAGATGGCACCGCTGCCCGCAGCAAGCGTAGAGCCTGCCGCACGAATCTTGTCAAGGCTGCGCATAGTGGCTTCAGCCACTGAGTCGTTGCCATAGATTATGCCGACTTCGTGTCGGCTTACGTAGTCGTCGTCGAGCCTTGCGTTGTCGAGTGCCTGACGTGTTGCCATGTAGGCATACTGCGCTTCCTCGGGCATGAACTGTCGCAGGTTTCGCGAGACGTATGGTTTCAGGTCGGGCACAGGCACGTTGGCACACAATGCCGAACGGAATCCCGCATCCTTGCGTTCCTGACTAAAGACGATGCCGCTGCGCCCTTCATAGAGTGAGTCGCGCACTTCGTCGAGTGTTGTTCCGAGGCATGACCATATTCCCATGCCGGTTATTACTACTTTCTGTTGCATAATTGTATATTTTTTGAGGATGGGAGTTGGCCCACGCTCCTCCCATAGCACCTCCTCCTTTTCACTATCTTCGGATCCAACGGCTTCCACTGCGACAGCTCTTTCACGTTGTCTTCAAGCTGCGGACCAGTCTCTGCCCATTCGAAGCCCAACTTATTATAAATAGGTATGAGGTGGTCGAAGAACAGTGCGTTGATGCCCATGCCTTGCAGATCAGGACGCACGGCAATGAGCAGCAGCTCTGCCTTCTTCTCCCGCTTCAGCTTCAGCGACTTCAACAAGTGCCACCAACCCATTGGCAACAGGCGTCCGCGGCTCTTCCGCAAGGCATCGTTCATGCTACCCATCGTCACCGCCACGCCAACCATGTCGCCTTTCTGGTCGAACACCACAGGCACCATTCGCAGGTCTATCATATTCAGATAGCGACTGACGAACTGGTCTATCTGCCGCTCGGTCAGCTCCGTAAAGCCGAACAGCGGCGAGTAAGCCTCGTTGAGCAGTTGGAACAGCTTGTGTCCGTAGCCCTCACTCTCTATCTGTCGGCGGGTAAGCGTCGTTACGGTCAGCCCCATAGCCAGACGGCAGTAGTCAGCCACTCGCGCGTATTTCGCCGGCACAGTCTGAGGCACCTTGATGCTAATTTGTATCCAGTCGGCCTCCTTCTCAAAGCCTAAGCGTGTCATGTGTTGCGGATAATATGGCGGATTATAGAGCGTTATCATCGAGCTTACAAGGTCGAAGTCGTCCACCAACATTCCTTCCTTGTCGAAGTCGAATATGCCCATGGGGCCCTGCATGTGGCTCATGCCCCGCTCTCGTCCCCACTGCGCCACTGCTTCCATCAGTGCCTCAGACACCCGCAGGTCGTCGATGAACTCCAACATTCCGAACCTCACGTTCCTCACCTGCCATTTGCGGTTGGCGGCATGATTCACTATCGCCGCCACCCTGCCCACAGTGTGTCCCTCCTCGTCGTAGGCAACGAAAGCCTCCATCTCTGAGTTCTCCAAACCTGCGTTGTGTCGGCTGTCGAATGTCTGCCTGATGTCGAGGTCGAGGTCAGGCACGTAGCACGTGTTACCTTTATATATATGTCGCGGCAGATTGACAAAATCGTTCATTTGCCGTCGCGAAGTCACTCTCTTTACGTCTATTTCCTTCATGTCGTTTAATCCTCTCTCCTGTCTAACGCTGCAAAATTACTCCTTTTCGCCCTAACCATGGTGTTCTAAAAAGAGTCAATGATTACCCATTTACTTACATGCCAATGCAAAAAGGATAAAATGGAAATCAATGCCGATATATGGAACATCTCGTACTGATAAAATGACTCCTTCTGCAAAGGCAAGACTGGAGCGGAATAATGCAAAGCGGACATTTCATTTTATCACATAATTGTTTAAATATGAGTAAAAGAATAAAAAATCATCGGCAAATCGTTGCAATTTAAAATAAAACTTCGTATCTTTACAGAAGAAAACTTCAACTAATTACAAAATAACACGAATAAAATCAGCTTTTAAAATTATGACCAACTTTAACGTAAAAACCATTCAAAAATGCCTCGACGACTATATGTTGCGAATAGGCAAGACAGAAATTGGCGACATCGAAGCCAATCAGGCGTTGGCTGTTGCCGGAGTGATTAACGACGACCAGGCCCATCCAGGGCGACCACTGAGGGAAATTCTCAGATGTCTGCGCGACACCAATCTGCTGCCGCAGAACGTTAGGCAGCTGCACGGTCTTTGGACCATTAAGCACTCGAAGACGATGGCAAAGGTGTTGCAGATAATGCAATTCTGACACCATTACGGCATCACTTCAGTGTGAAACTACAATAAAAAGGCGATTCATGAGTTAAATACCCTTAAATCGCCTTTACTATTTTAAAGTTTATCCGTCTTATGAGAAAAGGAAGGGACCACCTCCGGCTCGAAGCCCCCTCCAGATTCCCCAAGGGGGAGAGAAGTTATTTAGGTCTTGCTCAAGCTGGCTTTTTCAGTAGAAAGCCAACAACTCGTAAACTTGTCAACTTGTTTGCTGAGAGCAAGTTCCAAACTTGCGAAACTTTTATCAAAATATTATGAACAAAGGATTAATAGTTATTTCGTTGGCTGCCGCACTTGTCATGACAAGCTGCGCAAGCAAGAAAGACCTGGCAAACTGTCAGGCAGAGAACAGAGAACTCGGACAAAAGTACGTTGACGTGAAGGAACAGCTCGCTGCCGCTACGGCAAGAGCAGCCACACTGCAGGAACAGCTTAACCAAAAGACTGCCGACATGGCGGCTCTGCAGGCTTCGCTCGACAAGAGCCTTACCAACGCCAGCCAAAACAACATCAGCATCGATAAGCTCGTCGATCAAATAAACGAGTCGAACCAGTACATTAGACATCTCGTAGAGGTGAAGAGCAAGAGCGACTCGCTGAACATGGTGCTCACCAACAACCTCACACGCTCGCTCAGCAAGGAGGAACTGAAGGAGGTTGACGTGCAGGTGCTGAAGGGAGTGGTTTATATCTCGCTCGCCGACAACATGCTCTACAAGAGCGGCTCGTATGAGATTAACGACCGTGCGGCTGAGACACTCAGCAAGATTGCAAAGATTATCATGGACTACAAGGACTACGACGTGCTCATTGAGGGTAACACCGACAATGTGCCGGTAAATGCCTCTGCTGCCACCATGAAGAACATTCGCAACAACTGGGACCTCTCCTGTCTGCGTGCATCGAGCGTGGTACAGGCTCTGCAGAACGAATATGGAGTGGATCCAAAGCGTCTCACCGCAGGTGGACGTGGCGAGTACAACCCACTGACATCTAACGACTCTGAGGTGGGCAAGCAGCGCAACCGCCGCACCCAAATCATCATCACGCCTAAGCTCGACCAGTTTATGGACCTCATCGACAAGGCTCCCGATGCCGAGTAAACTATTTTGTTGATTTTAGTTGACGAGTAAACAAGTTGACGAGTTGACAAGTTAATTGTGAAAGCCGCAATAACTCGTCAACTCGTCAACTTGTCAACTCGTCAACTTGTTTACTCGTTTACTCGTCAACTAAATTAACGTGAGTTCGACGAAATTCACTGACTTGTATAACCCAGCTGTCAGCACTGGGAGTGTGGGCGTCCCGCCCGCACCTTGCGGAATGGGTAATATCCAAATAGCCGATATTTACGCTTAATGGAGGCAGGGTGCGGGCGGGACGCCCACACTCCCAGTCATTGGCGCATTATAAAGGGAATTTCATCGAACTCACGTTAAATTACTATTTTCCTTTAAGATACAGTCCCGATACGTCCTTTAGGAACAGGGTGTGCTTGTCGTTATAGAACTTTATGAAGTCGCTTACAGACTGCTGTCCTGGATAAGGCATATAGAAGTGTCCCTCCTTGTCGTGGGCGTTACGCCAGAGCAGCACGTAGGCTATGGGGTACTTGTTCAGCACCGGCATGAGCGTCGCCGTCCACCAGTCAGCTTTCTTCAGTCCTTCCATACCCGTCTCGGTGAGTGCCGGTACGACATTGTGCTGTTGTGCTATCTCGCAAAGCGTCTTTAGATTGAGGTCGAGGTTAGTGGCGTAGTTGGCAATGGCAGTGGTGTCTTCGGCATTGTTGGTGCAGTAGGAGTCGAAGCCTATCACGTCAACGATGTCATCGCCAGGCCAACGCTCAAGGAACTTCTCGGCATCGCCACTGAACTCTGTTCCCGGAGAATAGGCATATAGCACGTTTTTCACCTCACGTTTTTTCAGTTGATCCACAGTTAATGCCCACAGTGCCTTATACTGTTCCGTGGTGCAGAGGTCCTGTCCCCACCAGAACCAGCTTCCCGTGTGCTCGTGCCATGGACGGAAGAGAACGGGCACCTTCACGCCTTCGGGAGTCTCAAGCGAGTTGAGGAAGGCAGCGAGCGTGTCTAACCACGCAAGGAATGTCTCATGCTTCTCACCGCCCTTAAGTACTGAGGCTACTGTCAGTTTCTCCTGTTCGGCAAGCGTGTCGCCAACAACCCATGCGGTGCCGCCTGTAAGCGGATTGTCGAGATGCCAGCTTAGTGTCACCATTCCTCCACGGTCGAACTGGTTTATTATCTCCTTGCGCATACGGTCGAAAGGCACTCCGTCGAGGTTCACCGAGTCGCCCTTTTCAAGGTGTCCAAGGTCGAAGCCAATGACAGCGGGGAAGTCGTTGCACACGCTCTTAACGTCAGAGCGGCAGCTGTCGCCAACCCAACCGATGCCATAGACTGTGGCATCCTGATGTCCCACAAGATATCCCTCAGCCGACATTTTCCTTAGATTAGCCAACAGGTTCTCCGTGCGTTGTGTGCGACCTGATTCAGCCAATGGGTCGTCAGCTTTCTTCTTGTCGCCACAAGAGAACATTACCAATGCTGTCATAGCAAATAAGATTAATTTTTTCATTTTCATTTACTTTTTAATTATTTTATTGATGTTTCGTATGTGTTCAGAAGCTACCAGTGGAGGCCCCCTCCATCTCCCCCAAGGGGGAGAGCAACGTTAGCGTTTCCTCTGTGCGCAGCCATCACTCCCCCTTGGGGGAGCTGGAGGGGGCTTCGGGCGGGACGCCCACACCCCCAGCGCTGCGCCTACCTTAGGCTTTTGTATTCAGATTGTTTTGCCGAGATGCAGCTTATCTTATGCAAAGATAATGCAAATCGAGAGCAAAAGCAACAAGCTTGCTTGATTGTTTTGCCGAGATGCAGCTTATCTTATGCAAAGATAATGCAAAAAGCTGAAACCTCCAAGAAAAAAATCGCAATAGTGTCAACATTAGATAAAAAAGTATAGGAAAGATTGAATAGTGGCAATTCAAGAGTTTCGCAAGTAACAATACCGCCGTCTGTAGGGGCAGACCGATGTGTCTGCCCGACGCCGCAAGGCGTACCGAGGATGGCTAAATCGGTGGATGTATGTCGTTCCGACATCGGGTTCTCTCCCCCTTGGGGGAGCTGGAGGGGGCTTCGGTCTGCCCCTACAGGCGGGTCTTCACCTTCGACTTCTCTCTCCCCCTTGGGGGAGCTGGAGGGGGCCTCTCTTAATTCTTAATTCTTAATTCTTCTCTCCCCCTTGGGGGAGCTGGAGGGGGCTTCGGTCTGCCAATAAGGTGTGGAGAAAGTATCGGTTAAGTGGAAAAACTACACTTTTGTTTTTGTTGCAAAAGTATGTACTTTTTGTAAACTTTGGCAGAATAATGAAAAATAGTATAAGATTTTGCTAAAATAGTATCACTTTCTTTCTCCTAATTTACCTAAATTTGCAGCAATTTTAATAAAAACCGTATTATTACATTAAATTAATAACTAAATAAAAATAACATTATGAAGAAAATTTTTACTCTAATTGCTTTTGCGCTTTGCGCTGTGTGTGCTAATGCACAAACTACAACCACGTTATGGGAACCAGAAAATTCAAATCCTGTTTTATTACAATGGGGAAGTGGTGAAGTAACAATTAATAATGTTGATGTTGTTGCAGGAGACATTATTACCGTTACAGTTTCTTCTGTAGATAAAACCATAGACTCTTACCCACAGGCAACTATGTGTACTCCTTATGGAGACGATTGGGAGTGGCAGGATTTGCAAAATGTTTTAATGCCTGAAGCTGGTAAATATGAATTTAGTATTACCGAAGAAATGATTGAGAAAATCAATTCACATAAGCAAATATTTTTTAAAGGAACTGCTGCCTATATTTCTAAGGTTGAATTGACAACAGGTACCGATCCAAATCTTTTATGGTCTGGTTCATTGGAGTTTGGATCAGCATGGGCTGAAAATATTGTCATTAATTCTCTGAAACTGGCAAATATCAAAGTTGGTGACGCTATTGTTGTAACCGTTTCTTCATTTTCTGCTGGTAACCAATTGCTATTTAAGAATACATCATATAAAGATTTGCCATACTCTTGTAAAGGACTTTTTGGTGATGACCAAAAGACAGCAACACTCGGCATTACCAATGGAAATATTGAGACTGTAAAGGCGGGTTTGATGATTCAAGGTGTTAATTTTACTGTTGAAAGCATCGTTCTTGTTCCCGCTGAAGGTGATGTTGACTACAGTAACGTAATTGTTGCAACAGATTTTCTATTAACAGATTCAAGGAATGGCCTTGAAGTTTTCGGTCCATCTTCAATTGACGAAAACATAAAGTATTTGCAAATAGAAATTGAGGGTACACCTTCATGGAGTCAAATATGTAACTCAGGGTGGACAAATTGCGACATGAACAAAGAACAAATTGATAATGTTCTGCAATTTGAGATTAACGATGCATTTAAATCATCTATTTCAAAATTTATTATTCAAGGTGCAGGTTTTACCGTAAAGAAAATTTCTTTATCTTCATCTTCACTAACCAACGGTATAAATTCAATCGAGGTTTCTAATTCTAACAACGTTCGCTACAACCTTGCAGGTCAGCGTGTTGGCAATGGTGCCAAGATGTATATCATGAACGGCAAGAAATATTTGAAGTAATAGCGAGACGCTTGCGGCATTTCGAGCGATAGGTAAATCGTAGTATGCTGCAATAAAACGAAATATTGAAACATTTTAGCCTGCGTTATTCATACTGTTTACGTGGGGCACTATGAATTACAACAGCCCCCTCCACTGGGGGTGCGGGCGTCCCGCCCGCACCTCACCAACGAGGTAATATTCCACTGCCGCTGATTTGCGCTTGATAGTGCGCAAGGTGCGGGCGAGACGCCCACACTCCCAGTGAAAGCCCCTCCTGCAACCCTTTTGGATAGCTGGAGGGGCTTCACTTTTAATTCCCCAATCTTAATTCTTAATTTTTAATTCTTAATTTACGTGAGTTCGACGAAATTCACTGACTTGTATAACCCAGCTGTCAGCACTGGGAGTGTGGGCGTCTCGCCCGCACCTCGACGTATAAGTAATATCCAAATAGCCGATATTTATGCTTGATGGAGCGCAGGGTGCGGGCGGGACGCCCACACTCCCAGTCATTGGCGCATTATAAAAGGAATTTCGTCGAACTCACGTTAATTTCGCAAGCGACCCGCCCACACTCCCGGTCATTGGCGCATTATAAAGGGAATTTCATCGAACTCACGTTAACATAATAAACTCAACTTTCGCTTGTAACAATACCGCCGTCTGTAGGGGCAGACCGATGTGTCTGCCCAACGCCGCAAGGCGTATCACGGATGGCTAAATCGGTGGATGTATGTCGTTCCGACATCGGGCAGACACATCGGTCTGCCCCTACAATCGGGTCTTCACCTTCGACTTCTCTCTCCCCCTTGGGGGAGCCGGAGGGGGCTTCTCTTAATTCTTAATTATTAATTCTTAATTCTTCTCCCCCCCCTTGGGGGAGCTGGAGGGGGCTTCGGTCTGCCCTACAGGCGGGAGATTATGAATAATGCAGGTTAACTCCTTAACTACCAACAATTCCCTTTACTTTGCGAAAGTTGAGTGTATCATCTGTATTTAACGAGAGATTTGTTAATTAAGATTAAAAGTAAGGTGCTTATGTGATGGATAATTGCTAAAATATTTGTAACTTTGCAGCGCGAAACTCGGCCAGAGCTCACACACTTGATGCTCGTACAACACAGGGTAACAAGAAGAATACAACCGTTTTTTATATTTATGAGAAGAAAAAGCATTGCAGCACTGCTCTTGGCCGTATTCTGCATGCCTCTGCCAACATCTGCCCAGCGACGTACCATGACGCTGGACGAGCTGTATCAGTTGGCTGAGGAGCAGAGCCAAAGCATCAAGACGTTCAAGACAGCCATTGAGAGCGCGACGCAAGGCGTGGCGGCGGCGAAGTCACAACGACTGCCCGACATCGGGGCATCGCTGAGCATTGGATACCTCGGCGACGGACTGCTCAGCGACCGCGACTTCAGCGACTGGCAACACATCAACAATCCACATCCCACAAACAACTTCGCACTCCGTGCACAGCAGGTTATCTACAGCGGCGGAGCTATCAGCGGCGGCATAAGCCTTGCAGAATTGGGCAAGACAATGGCCGAACTCGACTGGAAGAAGAACCGTCAGGAAATCAGGTTTATCATCACCGCACACTACCTCGACCTCTGCAAGCTGCAGAACAGTCAGCGGGTGGTAGAGGACAACCTGCGGCTGACGGAACAGGTTATCAGCAACATGGAGGCACGACGCAACCAAGGAACGGCTCTGAAGACCGACATTACGCGCTACGAGCTGCAACGCGAGGCACTCAGACTGCAACGCACCAAGCTCATCGACGCACAGATGGTAATCAGCCACCAGCTCGTCACCACACTACATCTGCCTGCCGAGACGGTAATTGCCGCCGATGCCGAATCACTCACTCGCGAGAGTCAGATACTTGCCGAGACAGAGTGGCAACGTATTGCCGCAGACAATAATGCAGGACTAAAGCAGTCGGAAACGGCAATACAGATGAACGAGAAGAAGGTGAAGCTCGAACGTGCTGAAATGATGCCTAAGGTGGCTATCGTGGCTGAGGAACACTTCGACGGTCCGATAACGACCGAGGTGCCTGTGATAGACAAGAACATCAACTACTGGTTTGCTGGCATCGGCGTGAGCTACAACATATCTTCGCTGTTCAAGAGCAACAAGAAGCTGCAACAGCAGAAGACCAACCTCCGACAGAGCCGTGAGCAACACGTCGTGGCTCAGGAAAGCCTCAACAACGCCGTGCAAGCCACCTACACCGACTATCTCACTGCCTTCAAGGAACTGGAGACGCAGCGCAAGTCGGTGGAACTGGCCGACCAATGCTACAAAGTGACGGAGAACCGCTACAAGAACGGTCTCGCATTGCTCACCGACATGCTCGACGCATCGAACTCGAAGCTCTCAGCCGACCTCGGACTGGTTGATGCCAACATCAACATACTATACAACTATTATAAACTGAAATATATAGCTAATATTCTTTAGTTCAAGGAGTTCAAGGAGTTAAAGGAAGTTAAATATAAAGATATGAAACGTACAACAAAACGCATTGCATACAACATCGTAATATTCACAATGCTCTTCGCGGGCATTGCCATAGTATGCTACAGATTCTTCCATTTCGGCGATGTGGAATATACCGACAACGCCACAGTGTGCCAGCACATTACGCCAGTGAACACGCGAGTGTCGGGATTCATAAAGGAAATAAGGTTTGAAGAATATACAAAGGTAAAGGCGGGCGACACGCTCGTACTGATTGAGGACGCAGAGTTCCAGCTGCGTGTAGCACAAGCCGAAGCCGACCTTGCCAATGCCAAGGCAGGACACAAGGCAACAACGGCAGGCATCGCCACAACGACAAACAACATGGCGGTGAACGACGCGACGATAGCCGAAGCACGGGCACAGATGGAGAACGCACAACGCGAGGAGGCGCGATTCGCCAAGCTGCTGCAAGAGGACGCTGTGACACAACAGCAGTATGACAACATTCACACGGCATACGTCGCCGCAAAGGCACGCTACGACCAAGTGAGCCGCAGCAAGCAATCAACGGCACTCGTGAAGAACGAGCAAACGGTACGCCTCGGACAGACCGATGCCGCCATCCGTCTCTGCGAGGCAAACGTGCGCCTCGCCCGTCTCAACCTCTCCTACTGCGCCATCATCGCCACCTGCGACGGAGTGACGGGACGCAAGGACATACACGTAGGACAGCTTGTGCAACCTGGACAGAGAATGGTTGACATAGTGGATTCACAGGAGCTGTGGGTACAGGCAAACTACCGCGAGTCGCAGATTCCTAACATCCACGTCGGCTCAAAGGTGAAGATGACCGTCGATGCCGTTCCTGGCATTGAATACACTGGCACCGTAGAGTCGCTCTCCGACGCCACAGGCTCAGCTTTCTCGATGATGCCGAGCGACAACGCCACAGGCAACTTCGTGAAGATAGAGCAGCGTCTGCCAGTGCGCATATCGCTCAGTGGCAACGACGCGGAAGCTATGAAGAAGCTGAAGGCAGGATATAACGTGCAGTGTGAAGTGAAGAATGATGAATGATGAATGCGTAGCGCTGGGGGTGTGGGCGTCCCGCCCGCACCTCACCTATGAGGTAATCTCAACAAGAAGTTTATTTGCTGGATGGTGCGCAAGGTGCGGGCGGGACGCCCACACCCCCAGTCGTTGCCGCTGCAAATTCAAATACATTTAAAGGTGGGAATTTTTAATTCTTCACTCTTAATTTTTAATTCCCCTTTGGGGACTTCCGTTCCCTCCCCCTTGGGGGAGCAGGAGGGGGCTTCTCTTAATTTTTAATTCTTAATTCTTAATTCTTAATTATATGAATTTCACCATGCCGATGTTCAACGACTTTGTCCCGAAGGCGATTCGCCCGTGGATATATGTCTTCATCGCATTCAGTTTCCAACTTACCGCCGCACGCTATCTCGGTGCGTTGAATGAGCAGATTGGCTCCGACTCGCTTATGCGCGAGGACGTGCTGATGTGCCTCTACTGCAACCTTGGCGGCATGGCGCTGTGGTTTCCCATGCTCTTCCGCATGAAGTTCCGCTTCACCAACAAGACGCTACTCACAGGAGCATCGATAGGAGTGATAGTCACCAACTTCCTAATAGGCTACGTCACCTTCCTTCCACTGCTCTGGTTCCTATGCCTGCTTGAGGGAATAGCCAAGATACAAGGCACCTTCGAGTGCATGTCGAACATTCAGCTATGGATGACACCGAAGCGCGACATGACCGTGTTCTTCCCGCTGCTCCATCTCTTCATACTCGGCGGCATGAACTGCAGCGACCTGCTCTCAGCCTATTTCGGTATGCTCGGCGACTGGCGGCTGATGCACTGGTTCATCATCGGACTCCACTGTGTGGTGCTGACGATACTCACCACCTGCGTCCACCATTTCCGCTTCATGCGACTGCCGCTCTACGGCATCGACTGGACGTCTATGGCACTGTGGGCTGCACTGCTCATGCAGCTTGCCTACCTTCTCGACTACGGCGACTGGTACTCTTGGTATAACCACGATGCAGTGTGGTATCTCACAGGCACCATCCTCATCACGCTCTTTGCCATACTTCACCGTATGTTTCACGTGCGCCACCCCTACATCAATCCGCGCGTCTTTTCGGGTTATCGTTATGTCAAGCAGATAATGATTCTTATCTGCGTGGTGGAGTGCATCTTGGCTGTGGAGCACATTCTCGAAGAGATATTCATCGAGGAAGGTCTGCACTACTCCACCATCGTCAACGCCTCGCTTGCATGGCCCGTATGGATAGGCAACATCTGCGGCTGCCTCTTCTCGCTGCTGTGGCTTCAGAAGATAATGCGCATGTCGTTCATCCGCTTGGGCATCATAGGCTCGTCGGTGCTGTTGGTCTATCTCGTGACGATGTATCTCATCATCTCGCCCGACATAAACATCGAGAAGCTCTATCTGCCGCTGTTCTGCCGTGGCTTCGCCTACACCACGCTGAGCGTCGTCTTCATGGCATCGCTGTGCGAGGTGATGGACTTCAACCACTTCTTCCAAGGACTGAGCATTTTCAACATGATCCACATGGTGCTTGGCGGTTGCCTTGGCTGCGCCATCTACGCAAAAGCCCTGGGCCACTATGTAGCCCAAGGCTTCATGAAATACACCAGTCCGTCGTTGTGGCTCCACAACAGCACGCCGATAGGCGGTGAGGACATGGTGAGTCAGATGTTGCTCTATGGCGTGAAGGCGATCTACGGTTGGGTGTGCTTCGCTTGCATCGCCCTCATTCTCGGTTTCTTCCTCTTCGACTCTCCCATCCGTCGCCACCGTTCCTATATGTTGCCGTGGCGACTGGTAGGTGATGCAGTGAAGAAATATTATGACCTTAAAGAGAAATAATCGGTCTGCCCCTACAGACGGCGGTCTTGTCACTGGCCGAAGGGTAAAGAAGTTCCTTGAGCTTGGCGAAAAAACTTAAATAACGTGAGTTCGACGAAATACCCTTTCCTTATAAACCGCCCCTATTTTAGTCG
>JBJEKR010000027.1:0-5197 GCA_051878735.1 Prevotella sp.
ATCAAAATAAAGTTGTACTTTTGCCGAAATTTCAGAGGCGGATACACTTTCCGTAGTAAAAATGAAGAAGATTTTAGTAGCATTTTTCGCTTTTTTAGCGTTGATGTTCTCCTGTAAGGGAAACAAGACAGAAGGGACAGACACAGTCCCTACAGACACTGACAGCGTCCAGGACACTGTCGCTGTTGATACCATGGAACAGCTCATCTCCGAGACACCCATGCCAAAGGCTGCCGACGAGCTGTTCGACGACTTCTTTTTCAACTTTGCTGCCAACCGCAAGCTGCAGCAGAGACGCATCAAGTTCCCTCTCGAAGTGGTCAAGGGGGAAAAGACCGACACCATAAGCAAGAACAAATGGAAGACCGACCACTTCTTCATGCGACAAGGTTTCTACACGCTAATTTTCGACAACCGCCGACAGATGAATGTCGTGAAGGACACGTCAATTAACCATGTGGTGGTGGAAAGAATCACGTTCGGCATAAAGACCGTGAAGCAGTATGTCTTCGAACGCATCAACGGACTCTGGACCATGCAGTCCATACGCTATCAGCCACTTTATCAGAACCGCAACGCCTCGTTCCTCACCTTCTACGAGAAGTTTGTCAACGACAGCACTTTCCAAGCCGAGAGCATCAACGCCACAGTACAGTTCACGGGCCCCGACCCCGACGACGATTTCAGTCAGATGGAAGGTCTGCTGACACCCGAGACGTGGCCTGCCTTTGCTCCTGAACTGCCGAAGGAAACGATATACAACATCATCTACGGCGAGGACACGAAGTCTGACAGACAAAAGATTTTCGTGATTCGAGGCATCTCCAACGGACTTGAAATGGAACTGACATTCAAGCGTGAAGGCGACAAATGGTTGCTGATGAAATTGAGTGAATGAAACAATCAAGAGATGAAAGACGTTAGAAATTATAATCTTCTTAAACACAATACCTTCGGCATTGAGGCTCACTGCCGACGATTCGTTGAGTTCGACACCATCGAAGAACTGAAGGAACTCTGCTGCAGCCTTACCTCTGCCGACCAGCCACTGATGGTTCTTGGCGGCGGAAGCAACCTTTTGCTGACAAAGGACTTCAACGGCACCGTAATCCATTCGGCTATAAAAGGCATAGAGGCAATACAGGAAACCGCTGAAGACATTCTTGTTAGAGTGGGCAGCGGCGAGGTATGGGACGACTTCGTGGCGCATTGCGTCAGCCAAGGCTGGCATGGAGCCGAGAACCTTTCGCTCATCCCCGGCGAGGTAGGTGCCTCGGCGGTACAAAACATTGGTGCCTACGGAGCGGAAGCTAAGGATATTATATATAAGGTGGAAGCGATGGAGATCACAAGCGGCAAAATGGTAGAACTGAGCAATGCCGACTGTCAATATGGCTATCGCCAAAGCCTGTTCAAGACCGAGTGGAAGGGACGTTACATAATTACCCACGTCACCTATCGCCTCAGCAAAGTCTTTACTCCCCGACTCGACTACGGCAACATTCGCGCCGAGCTTCAGGCAGAAGGCATCTCTTCCCCCACTCCACAGCAACTTCGCGACGTGATTATTAAAATACGACGTGAAAAACTGCCCGACCCACAAGTGGAAGGCAACGCAGGCAGCTTCTTCATGAATCCCGTTGTCAGCCGAGAGAAATACGACAGTCTTGCCGCCCTCTATCCAGCAATGCCACACTACGATGTCGATGCCGACCATGTAAAGATTCCCGCAGGATGGATGATAGACCAGTGCGGTTGGAAGGGTCGTTCACTTGGTCGTGCTGGAGTTCACTCTCGCCAAGCCCTCGTCCTCGTCAATCGTGGAGGAGCCACAGGCAGTGAAATCGTAAACCTCTGCACCACAATCAGAAAGGACGTGAAGGACAAGTTCGACATCGACATTCACCCCGAAGTCAACATCGTATAAAATGAAGAATGAAGAATTAAGAATTAAGAATGAAACTTACATTCCTCGGCACAGGCACCAGTTGCGGTGTACCAGTCATCGGCTGCCAATGCGACGTCTGCCGCAGCACCGACCCTCACGACAAGCGTTTTCGTTGTTCGGCACTTGTCGAGACAGACACCACGCGCCTGCTCATCGACTGCGGTCCCGACTTTCGCCAGCAGATACTCACCCAACCTTTCCGCAAGATTGACGGCATACTCATAACACACCACCACTACGACCACGTAGGCGGTATGGACGACCTACGTCCCTACTGTCGTTTTGGCGACATCGAGGTCTTTGCCGACGAAACTTCCGCCCGCAACATTCGCCACAACATGCCCTACTGCTTTGTAGAAAACAAATATCCAGGAGTTCCTTCCATCATTCTGAATGAAATCCATCCACACGAGCCATTCCAAATCGGCGACCTCAACATCATGCCTTTCACCGTGATGCACGGCGCTCTACCAATCCTTGCCTACCGCATCACCTACGCGACACCCAACACCGAGGGACAGGGAGGCCTCACCTACATCACCGACATGAAGACCATCGCCCCCACGGAACTTCCCTACGCCGTAGGCAGCAACGTCTTGGTAGTCAACGCCCTTCGCTTCACCAAGTCTCACCACTCGCACATGCTCGTCGATGAAGCCCTCCAGTTCATTAGCAGCACAAATATTCCTCAGACCTACCTCATCCACAGTTGTCACGACATAGGTCTGCACGACGAGGCAAACCGCCGCCTCCCTCGTGGCGTACAGCTTGCCTACGATGGGTTGGAGGTTTCCCTAACGTAGTCAACCGCCCTGTTGATATAGTCAATGAAAGGCTTTGTTTGTCGCATTTTCTCTGCCACACGTGCCGCAAGATTATCTTGCAGAACGAAGTCGTCGCCAATCGAAGCTATAAGACAGTAGCTCTTCATTCTCATCCAGTCGGCATAAGGCGCATCGGCTGAATATTCGCGTGGCACTCGCTTCAATGCTCCGTCCATGTCTGGCACAAACATCGGGTCAACATTCCCCATGACTTCCTCCTTGAACTCATCCCAACCGTCGCTTATGTCCTCACGCAGTATCTTTACCGCTTTCGGGTCGTAGCAGTAGTTTCCTGCCGCAAGCATGTGAGCATGAGGATAGCTTTCCGACTCGCCTGTTCCTATGTGGAAATAATAGCCGGCATGCATCGACTTCTTCCCGCCCTTTGCAAGGAACACGCCGAAGTGGGTCTTATATGGACTCTTGTCTTTGGTGAAGCGGGTATCGCGATATATTCTGTATGTACAGTCTCCGAGTGTAAGTCTCTCGATGTCAGAATCATACTTGCCTATTTCCCGTATCAGTTCCGTGCAAAACGTGTTCCAAGTGTTCTGCACTGCACGATACCTCTCCTTGTTTGCCGCAAACCATTCGCGATTGTTGTTGTTGCTCAAGTCACGAAGAAATGCCAAAAGTTCTTTCATGTCCATTGTTTTTATTTGCAAAGTTACAACATTAATTCTGAACCACGATACGAATATCTGTTTTTAACATACATTCGCTTACAAACACGTCGGCAAGTGGTATGATATCAATAAAGCAAAAAACGGAATAAGTGGACGTATTTTCTCCTCGAAAAACGGAATAAGTCAGTAAAAACACCGTTAAAAAGATGGAATAAGTGGATTTTCTTCATTCTCGACGTGTCAACCGCCTCGCGGTTCTTTGCCTTGTAGCCGCCGAAGCGGTAGGTAAAGGAGAGGCCTATGGCGCGGTAGCATGGAATGAAAATCGGCCAACTGTAGGAACGGGAAATAGCCAACTGTAGGAACAAAAAACGGCCAACTGTCGGAATGAAAAACGGCCAACTGTCGGAATGAAAAACGGCCAACTGTCGGATTAAATAATCTTAAATACTTGTGTATTAGAATATTTCTTATTATCTTTGCAGCGTCAAAAGAATGAAACAATAATGGATAAGAAATATAAGAAAAGAATAGCGGACAAACTGTTGTCTGAACAGCTCGGAGCAGCAGGAGTCGTATTGGTACAAGGACCTAAATGGTGCGGAAAGACAACAACGGCTCAACAAGCGGCCACGAGTAGTGTGTTTATGGATAATCCCGCCATGTTGAAAGCAAATATGATGTTGGCAGAGACAAATCCTGAATTGATACTCGAAGGCAGGGTGCCAAGGCTGGTTGACGAGTGGCAGCTTGCTCCCACTCTTTGGGATGCAGCCCGGTTTGTGGTTAGTCAACGCGGACTGCCCGGACAGTTTATATTTACTGGTTCTGCTGTGCCTCCCGACGTGTCTGCAATAACACATTCCGGCACCGGACGATTTGCGTGGCTTACCATGCGACCGATGAGCCTACAGGAGTCGGAGGAGTCCACAGGCAGTGTCTCGCTTGGCAATCTTTTCAAAGAAGGAAAAGCTGTCGGTATTGCCGCAGAAATCGACATAATGAGGCTTGCATTTTTGCTGTGTCGTGGAGGTTGGCCTGGCTCATTGCAACTGTCGGACAAGGCCTCGTTGCAGCAGGCAGACAACTACGTGGATGCCGTAGTCAACAGTGACATTTCCAGGGTTGACAATACGACACGTAATGCCGGCTTCGCACACAAGCTGTTACGCTCATACTCACGCTATCAAGGAGCACAGGTATCGCTGACAAAGATTGCCGACGACATCCTTGCAGGTGGAAGCAATCGTTTCAGTATAGATACGCTCTATGATTATGTGAATGCCTTGAAAAAGATTTTTGTTATAGAGGATATGGAAGCGTGGTCACCCAATCTTAGGTCGAAGACTGCCATTCGTACTTCAGACACCCGCTACTTCATCGATCCGTCCATAGCGACATCTGCTTTGGGCGTTGGACCTGACGACCTCATCAAAGACTTGAACACCATGGGACTTGTGTTTGAGACGATGGCAGTGAGGGATCTTCGGGTCTATGCTGATGCGTTAGGAGGTAAGGTATATCACTATCGCGACAAGAACGGTTTGGAATGTGATGCCATTATCCATCTGAGGAACGGGAAATATGGTCTTGTGGAAGTGAAACTCGGAGGCGACAGTCTTATTGAGAGTGGTGCAAGGACCTTGAAAGCTCTTGCAGCAAAGATTGACACAGACAAGATGAATCCCCCTTCTTTCATGATGGTTCTTACTGGAGTGGGTAAATATGCTTATACAAGGGAAGACGGAATAACAGTCGTTCCTATTTCTGCATTGGGAGTTTGAAATCTTTTGAGGGTG
>JBJEKR010000028.1:0-5196 GCA_051878735.1 Prevotella sp.
ACTGTCACAGTTATGACAGTCGCCTGTCAAAGGGTGACAGTCGGCGAAACATAAGTTATCTTTTATAATAACAAATACTTTACTGAAGTTTCGCAGGTATTCGTAATCTCCCGATTGTAGGGGCAGACCGAAGCCCCCTCCAGCTCCCCCAAGGGGGAGAGAACCCGATGTCGGAACGACATACATCCACCGATTTAGCCCTCCTCGGTACGCCTTGCGGCATCGGGCAGACACATCGGTCTGCCCCTACAGACGGCGGTCTTTTTACTTGCTAAACTTAAATACTTTATTTTATTATGATGATTAGTAATAGTGCAGCATGTCCCTTATCGGCATGCAAGAAGAGCGGCGAATGTGCCCGCTATGAGAATTATCTGAAGGCGAAAGCCGAGGAAATGGCTTATCTGACTCTTAATGCCGACATGATCAGTCACGGCGAAAACGGTTGTGAGCATCGCCTTGTAAGAAAAGTTGTCCGCATGGCGTATGGGTTCAAAAAGTTGTATGACTCCATTCCCAAGGGAAACGCCAACTATTTTTGGTCGAAGACCAAATTTGGCAGCGAGTCAACGTACTATCGCTACAAGGGTGGCAAATATCCAATTGAGCCATATATGCAGCAGCAGTTGCTCGCTCTGGTGAGGAAGCACGGCGGCAACCCTTCGGTCGGTTTCGACCGCTATGCCGACGAGACCGTGCTTGTCAAACCCTGACGTAAAGCTCTTCCATCTCAAGGCATTTCCTCAGAAGCTTGTCACACAGCTTCTCCGACCACTTCCTCTTGCCGTTGATGTTGCGGTAGTCGAGAAAAGCCGCGTTGTTCCATGCGGCGTAGTCGTAGAGCGTGAAATAGCCTGAGTATTCGCGGAGCGTATCGCCAGTGAACTGCTTGTCGGCGGGCAGATGTCCGAACCATTCGTGGTGCATCATCTGTTGGGCAAAATGCTCGTGCGACAGGTCGGCAATGAGGTTATGGTGGCGAAGGACACACCAAAGGCAGAACCAATGGCTCTTCCTGGTGATTGCCTTCGCCATCTTCCCTATGCAGTCCCGAAGCCGTTCCATATCTACGAGGCGACCATTTACGCTCTTGTGGAAAACCTGGTTGTAGATTGCCGTAATGCAGTCCTCGGGATGCTCAATGGAGTGTATTTTTTGCTTTATTATAAACCATTTTGCCACAGCCGATACAAAGGGTTCGTATTCGTCTTCCTTGCATGCACCCCGGGCAATGAAAGCCTGAGCCATGGACTCAAGGTTTCCAACATGCTTGAGAAAGACGAGCTGCAACGACTGGGGCACCGTCTCGCGGAGCTTTCGCCGTGCTTCCATCAGTTGGCTTACGGAAAGCTCTTGTCCATCGTTGTCGTATTTCAGCGTGGCGAAGTAGATGTCAATATCTTGCCTGCCCTTAGGCGAGTCGATGTATTTCTGTATCGATGCCTCGAATATGAGTCCTGCCTCCTCGTTGCTCAAGCTCACTCCGCAAAGGTTCTCCGCCCTGTTGAAATGCATCATCAGATAGGCGGTACGCATGAAGAGCAGCAGCAGGTTCCACATTCTTTCTTCCGACGGCATCCCGGGATATTTCGTCGGCTTGTATTTCTTGTTCAGCAGTCCTTCCATCACAGCCACCTCCGTGCTGTATGCCGTGAACCTGTGTTCCTCGTTGTCTGCCATGCCGTCAAGCTGCGGCAGCATGCTAAGTATCGTGGCGGTTGTCTTTTTCCATTTGTGTCCTTCAAATCGCCCCTCGCTCCTCACCCTTCTGATGGTGTCTTTCACCAACGGCGTTATGCGTTCTGTGACCATCCTTTCAAGAGTTGCCGCATATTCCATGTTCCTCAGTTTGCGGCTTCTCTGCAAGTCATGGTTTTGCCGCGCCATGTCCTCGTCTGCCATGAGACACAAGCGCGATGCCTTTGACGAAAGCGACAGAATGTCGAAGGTCAGTTCTTGTGTGCCGTAGTCGTCCCATGCGTCAATCAGCAAGTTCCACATGGCGATGAAGGTGTTCATCTGCCTGTCGAACATTTCGTAGCTGAACACCGAGGCGATGTCCTCGTAGTCAATAGTCGTTGGTCGATTTATTTCCATATATTTAAGGCTCTATCACCCACTCCCCAATGGTTCGTTTTTCTGCGTCGAAGTTGATGCCCACCTTCACTACGGGCAGACCGCAGAGAGCAAATTTCGACTTGTAGTCCTTCAGGTCTATCTGTTTTATGGCAGCCTCGGCGCTCTTGTCGAGTTTCAGCTCGAAGAGATAGAGTGTGGTTTTGGTTTGAAGCACTATATCGATGCGTCCTGTCGGGGTGTGTATCTCCACGTCGGCGAAGTAGTCGGACACGAGGGTGAAGATGATGTATAGCACCTGCTGATAGTGCCCTTCGGTGTTGGCATCGTTGCAATAAGGTACCGTGCCGAGGAAGGTCTGCAGAAGGCGCAGTGCTCCGTCGATGTCGTCCTTGGTCAGACTTCGTGCTATGTTGCGGGCAGTGTTGTTGACTATAAGCGTGTTGGGCATGACATAAGAAGGGACAAGAGCCTTTGTCAAGCCTATGCGTACCTCGTTGTTGGGAATGTCGAGGGTGTAGCTGCGGAATTCCTCATCGTAGTCCTTGATGGTGATGTAGCCGCTCTGATAAAGAAGGGGC
This sequence comes from Prevotella sp., assembly GCA_051878735.1. Classification (GTDB taxonomy): domain Bacteria; phylum Bacteroidota; class Bacteroidia; order Bacteroidales; family Bacteroidaceae; genus Prevotella. Next base: position 2,658 of record JBJEKR010000028.1, read on the forward strand.
ATTATGGTGGTCATGTTTTCCGTGGGGGCATCGAAGTCGTCGGCGCTGCCCTCCATGTGGCTGATGTCTGAAGGGATGGTGGCAAACTTGCGCATCATCTCAATGAGGTATGTCGGTGTGCCGGAGGCAAACCAATAGCTGTCAACCGTCTTTAGATTGAATGCCTGCAGGAGGCTAAACGGATTAAAGATGTCTGGCGAAGGCCATGTGAAGTGATAGCCGTCATACTGTTTTGTCAGAATGTCTGTCATCTCCTCTTTTGTCCGCCCGTTTTTTTCGCTCAAAGCCTCAATATAGTCTTGCATCTGTGTCAAGACTTCCTCTTTTGTGATACCGCATATTCCACCGAACTCCACGTTCATACTGATATTTGTGAGATTGTTCAGCTCGCTGAAGATGCTGAGTTGCGAAAACTTAGTGATGCCCGTGACGAACACAAACTGCAGGTATGGGTCACAGGCCTTCAACGGGGAATAGAAATTGCGCATCACGTTGCGAAGTATGGGCAGCATCTTTTCCTCATGCACTACGTCGAGCAGCGGAGCGTCATATTCGTCGATGAGTATGACCACCTTCTTGCCTGTCTTTTCATAGACATTGGAAATAAGGTTTTTCATACGTACGTTAGGGTCGGGATGGTCAGACGACAAACCGAAACGCCTTTCGTTTTCACCCAAGATATTAAGCAGATAGCGTTCCAACTGCTCTTTCTCCATGTGCTTGCCTGACGACATGTCAAATCTCAGCACAGGATATTCCACCCACTCCTTTTCTACGCTGTCGATATAGAGTCCCTTGAACAGTTCTTTTCTCCCCTCGAAGTATGCCTGAAGTGTAGAGACAAGCAACGACTTGCCGAACCGCCTTGGGCGGCTCAGAAATATGTAACTTCCGAGGTGTATCATGTTCCAGATATACTCAGTTTTGTCGATGTAGAGCATGCCATCCTCTATGATGTTCGAGAATGTCTGTATGCCCACGGGCAGTCGCTTCAGCAGCTTCTTATCCATATCCTTTATGTTTGTATAAAGACCTTATGGCGGCAAAGTTACTTAATTAAATCGGTTTTACCAAATGTTTCACGTTTTTTCTGCAATGAAAGGATATAATGTGTGAGTAATGCAGGTTAAGCCTTTCTTGGCCATTGTCTTTTAAAGTGTTAAAATATGGTTAAATAACTTTGGCTGTTTGGTAATCTCACATTTTATTGCGTAATTTGCGCAACGTAAAAAGCGCAATGGCATTATGGCAAGATTAAACAACCCTTTTGTGGTATATGGATATAAAGGTCCGAAGTATTTCTGCGACCGTGTTGCAGAGAGCAATAAAATTTGCTCGGTTCTTAGAAATGAGCGTAACGTGACTCTCGTCTCACCAAGAAGAATGGGTAAGACAGGATTGATACATCATGTGTTCAACAAAATGGAGTCGGAGGATAAGGATTGCAAGTGTTTTTATATCGACATATTCGCGACAAAAAACGTGGAGCAGTTTGTACAGACACTCGGGGCGGCAGTACTGGAAAAACTTGACAACTTTTCACAGTCGGCACTAAGAAGGGTGCAGGATTTCTTTAGTGCCTGGAGACCGGCAGTCACTTTCGACCAACTCACGGGTTTGCCTACTGTCACATTGGACATAAAATCCAGCGAAGGGAACGAAAGCCTGAAACAGATATTTGAGTACATGAAGATGTCAGGGAAAAGATGTTATGTCGCCATTGATGAGTTTCAGCAGATTCAAAACTATTCGCAAGAGGGATTGGAGGCATTGCTTCGCTCGTATATTCAGTTTCTGCCCAATGTGTATTTCATATTTTCCGGCAGTCATCAGCACATGATGGAAGAGATTTTCTTGTCGGCAAACCGTCCTTTTTTCCAAAGTTCAATGGTAATGTCGCTTGGCAGCATTGATGCTGATGAGTACATAAGTTTTGCCAATCGTATGTTTGAGGGGCAGCACAGAACTATTGGGCATGACACTTTTATGCGGATATATGATTTTGCGGGAGGCATAACATGGTACATACAGGCTGTGCTGCATGGGATATATGAGCACCCTGACCGCACTGTTGACAACATGCTTGTTGATGACGTGGTGAAAGAGCTTGTAGAGGAGCAATCCGCCACATTTCAGAACTATTGTGCGTGGCTGACAGACAATCAGTTTGCTCTTCTCAAGGCAATAGCTTACGAGAAATCTGTCAAGTCACCACTTGCCCAGCAGTTTATTAAGTCCCACAGTCTTCCGGCAACAAGTAGCATCAAGACTGCACTCCGCATTCTGGAGGACAAGATGCTTGTGAGTCGCAGTGCCATCGACGGCTATTCTGTCAGCGACAAGTTGTTTGCCTTATGGTTAGCTGGTCAATACAAATAAAAATCTCACGCTAAGAAGAATATTATTTAACGTGAGTTCGACGAAATTAAACCTGCGCAGTGCGGTAACTTACTCTCCCCCTAAGGTAGGGGGAGTCCCCCGAAGGGGGGAGGGAGTATGTACGTCCGATTAATCATATAGCGCGGCAGTCATACGCCCC
>JBJEKR010000029.1:0-22138 GCA_051878735.1 Prevotella sp.
ATTTGGATATTACTTATACGTCGAGGTGCGGGCGAGACGCCCACACTCCCAGTGCTGACAGCTGGGTTATACAAGTCAGTGGATTTCGTCGAACTCACGTTATTTATGTTGACATACTTTTTTGAGACTGTATTCCGGGCAATCATTCATCGAACTCATGTTATTTTATTTGTCTATCTGACTCTCCGTGAAGGCGTCGGCACGATGTCCCATCAAGTGGATTTGAGAATAGTCATTGTCGAAGGCAGCCAACTTTTCGGGCGTGAGGCTCGGGGAAGGGGCCTGTAGAAATTTATCCCCACTAATTTTCTACTGACCCAATACTATTCCATAAGTTTGACAGCTTCTTTTGTCATGAATGTTTTAATTGTATTTAAAGGTACGGTGAAGCTTACCATGCCTATGGCGTATGGGCCAATTTCATATTGCTGATAAATGAATTTTAGGCCTTGTTCTGTAAGTGCAGGTGTGCAGGCTGGCAGAGGAATCGTGTTGTCGTTGATGAACAACACGTCATTGAGCTTGTCGTCGCTGACGTCCTCGCCGCACTCCTTAAAGTATTCTATCACGCCTTTTCTGAGTATCGGCTGCATCTCCTTCGTCTTAGTCGTGTCGATGGTCTGTTCGACAACCTTTGCCGTCTCTTTGTCGATGTTTACCTGATAGTTTATTGCCGAGCCGTGTGCGCCACCGAGATATACGTATGAAGATATTTCGTATGTCAAATATTTAGGTGCATCGTATGTTTTTCGTATTCCTACTTCATACGAATGAGGCATTGGTGTTTCATGTCCTTCGTAAGAATTCTTAATATCGTCGTATTCTGATTTAAGGCATTTTCCATAGTTTTCTCCATAAAATTTCAATATTGCCATCCCATTGTCCTGATCGCCTTTGTATTCCGTTCTTTTCTCGTCAGGGTTCATTCCTGCCATAGGTCCCATTTGTGAAAGCGTCTCCACTATGAATTGTTTTGTTCCTTTGTCGAGGCTTCCGTCACCTTTAGGAAAATCAACTTTCAGTTGGCAACTATATCCCTTGCCTTTGTCAGTGAATGTGACACTGTCGGTAGCCAATACGTTCACGTCGATGGTAGCCGTTTCGGTGACGGCTTGTCCGCTCTGTTTAGGGTTTGACTTGCATGCTGATAAACATGCTACGGCAGATATAGCCATAGCAATGAAGAGTTTTTTGTCTTTCATATTGCTTATTTTTAAAGTTTACTTTGCGAAGGTAATAAAAAGAAATTGTAAATCCAAATCTTTGTCGATTAATTATAAAAAAATGGCAAACATGTTTTGGACAGATTGATGATTTATATAATAATCACGTTAAAAAACAACTTTTTTGTGACTGTAGTACGTTCTGGCTAATATTACGTGAGTTCGACGAAATTAAACCAGCGCAGTGCGGTTCTTTTGATGGCTAAACCTGCGCAGTGCGGTAACTTACTCTCCCCCTAAGGTAGGGGGAGACCCCCGAAGGGGAGAGGGAGTATGTACGTCCGATTTACCATATAGCGCGGCAGTCATACGCCCCCGTCACTTCGTGACACCCCCTCTATCTTAGAGGGGGAGCAAGTTACCACACTGCCTAATATCAAGAAATCTACCATCAGCTGAATGTTGCCGATCGACACCGTCGCCCGACTAAAATAGGGGCGGTTTATAAGGAAAGGGAATTTCATCGAACTCGCGTTAATTTATTTGTCCATCTGACTCTCCATGAAGGTGTCGGCACGATGTCCCACCAAGTGGATTTGAGAATAGTCATTGTCGAAGGTAGCCAACCTTTCGGGCGTGAGGCGCAGGGATAAGGTCTGTAGAAATTTATCCCCACTAATTTTCTACAGACCCGTTAAATGTGCCTATGTTGGGTATTTTGTTGTGTACTTATGTTTATAAGAAAAGGCTAAGACACTGATATTTAGTGTCTTAGCCTCAATCACAAGTGATTCCGTAGGGATTCGAACCCTAGACCCACGCCTTAGAAGGGCGTTGCTCTAATCCAACTGAGCTACGGAACCCCAATTGCGGGTGCAAAGGTACTGAAAAAAGGCGGAATATGCAAATATTTCCGCCTTTTTTTTCTTTTTAATTGTATTTTAGTTACCTTTGAGCGTTGCAATGGTCTCTTTTAAGGCGGCAATCTTCTCAAGAGAGTCGCTTTCCTTCTTGCGTTCAAGTGCTACGACGGCTTCGGGAGCATTGGCGACAAACTTCTCGTTGCCGAGCTTCTTGCGCACGCCAGCAAGGAAGCCTTCAAGATGCTTTAGCTGTGCCTCTGCCTTTTCTATCTCGGCTGCAACGTCAATCTTGTCGCCAAGAGGAACGGCATATTCGGTGGTGCCTACCATGAAGGCGGCTGCCGCGGAATCCTTCTCCGTCACGACGTCGATGGAACTGAGGTTAGCCATCTTTGTGATGACGCTGGCATAGGCGGCAAGGTCGTCTGCACCTACTACCTGAAGGGCAAGTGCCTCGCGTGGAGATATGTTCTTCTGATTGCGCACTGTGCGCACGCCACCAACCACCTGCTTCAGTTTCTCGATGTCTGCCGTGAGACGCGTGTCTGCCTCTGTTGGAGCGGCAACATCGAGGCGGTCGCGCATGATTGACTCGCCTGGCTGACGGTCGTAGATGTTCTGCCACAGTTCTTCGGTGATGAAAGGCATGAATGGGTGGAGCATCTTCAGCAGCGTCTCGAAGAAGCGGAGTGTGGCATCGTAGGTGGTGCGGTCGAGCGGCTTCTGATACTCTGGCTTCACCATTTCAAGATACCAGCTTGAGAACTCGTCCCAGAAGAGGCGATAGACAGCCATGAGCGCCTCAGAAATGCGGTATTTCTTGAAGAGGTCGTCGATTTCGGCATTTGTCTCTTTCAGTTTTGCCTCAAACCAGCTTACGGCAATCTTGTTTGCCTCTGGCTGCTCGGCATCTACGGTTTCCCAACCCTTTACAAGTCGGAAGGCATTCCAAATCTTGTTGTTGAAGTTGCGTCCCTGTTCGCAAAGGCTCTCGTCGAAGAGAATGTCGTTGCCAGCAGGTGCAGAGAGCATCATTCCCATGCGCACGCCGTCGGCACCGAATTTCTCGATGAGTTCGATTGGATCGGGCGAGTTGCCAAGGCTCTTCGACATCTTGCGTCCGAGCTTGTCGCGAACGATGCCAGTGAAATAGACGTTCTTGAATGGGAACTTGCCCATATACTCTTCGCCAGCCATGATCATGCGAGCCACCCAGAAGAAGATGATGTCTGGAGCGGTCACGAGGTCGCTGGTAGGATAGTAATAGTTTATCTCCTCGTTGCCAGGGTTGTTTATTCCGTCGAACAGCGAGATAGGCCACAGCCACGACGAGAACCATGTGTCGAGTGCGTCGTCGTCCTGACGGAGGTCGGAGAGCTGAAGGTCGGCGTTGCCGCTCTTCTCGCGTGCCAATGGCAGAGCCTCCTCTGCTGTCTCGGCAACGACAAACTGCTCGTCGCCATAGTAATAGGCAGGAATGCGGTGTCCCCACCAAAGCTGACGTGAGATGCACCAATCTTGAATGTTCTCAAGCCAGTTCTTGTATGTCGTCTTGTATTTTGCGGGATAAAAGTTCATCTCGCCGTTTACCACTGGTGGCAGTGCGATGTCGGCAAAGTGCTGCATCTTGAGGAACCACTGGAGCGAGAGGCGTGGCTCGATGGCTGTGTCTGGATTGCGCTCAGAATATCCCACCTTATTATTATAGTCCTCGATGCGCTCCATGAGGGCGGCTTCCTGAAGGTCGATGGCAATCTGTCGGCGGCAATCCATGCGATCCATGCCTACGTAGAGAGGCGACTGCTCAGAGATTGTTGCGTCAGGATTGAAGATGTCGATGGTTTCGAGGTTGTGTGTCTTGCCGAGCATGTAGTCGTTGGTGTCGTGAGCTGGCGTAACTTTAAGACATCCAGTACCGAACTCGATATCTACATAACGGTCTTCGATGACAGGAATGACTCTGCCAACGAGAGGCACGACAACCTTCTTCCCCTTGAGCCACTGGTTCTTCGGGTCTTTGGGGTTGATGCACATTGCGGTGTCGCCCATGATTGTCTCTGGACGAGTTGTTGCTACAACGGCATAGTAGCCCTTCTCGTCCTTGTGGATGACGTTGCCTTCGGCTTCGAGCTGCGCTGTGTCGCCGATGGTGTCCTGGAACTCAGGAGCTACATAGTACTTAAGGTTGTAGAGCTTCGACTGCTCGTCCTTATATACCACCTCCTCGTTGCTCAGTGCCGTCTGTGCCTTTGGATCCCAGTTCACCATGCGCAATCCGCGGTAGATGAGCCCCTTGTTGTAGAGGTCAACGAACACCTTGATGACACTCCTTGAGCGCACCTCGTCCATAGTGAATCCAGTGCGATCCCAGTCGCACGATGCTCCAAGGCGACGCAGCTGCTTGAGGATAATGCCTCCGTGCTCGTTTGTCCAATCCCATGCGTGCTTGAGGAATTCATCGCGCGTGAGGTCGTGCTTCTTGATGCCTCTTTCAGCCAGTCGCTTCACCACCTTAGCTTCTGTGGCAATAGAAGCGTGGTCGGTTCCAGGCACCCAACAGGCATTCTTTCCCTCCATTCGCGCACGGCGAACGAGAATGTCCTGAATTGTGTTGTTGAGCATGTGTCCCATGTGGAGCACACCAGTAACGTTTGGCGGCGGAATGACGATAGTGTATGGTTCGCGACCGTCGGGCTTGCTGCTGAAGAGCTTGTTGTCAAGCCAATACTGATACCATTTCGACTCCACTGCTTGTGGGTCGTATTTGCTTTGAAGTTCCATTTATATATACCTTAATTTATAATTCATTCTAAAAAACGCGGCAAAATTACTAAATTTCCGCGGAAAATTATTATATTTGCACGAAATTTTTAATATTATGCATACGAGAGAAGAAAAAATGGCGGCTTTTGGCCGATTAATTGACGTTTTGGACACTCTTCGCGAGAAATGTCCGTGGGACAGAAAGCAGACAAACGAAAGCCTGCGCCCCAACACAATAGAGGAGACCTACGAGCTTGCCGACGCACTGATGAAGAACGACGAGCCAAACATCTGCAAGGAGCTTGGCGACGTGCTGCTGCACGTCTGCTTCTATGCAAGGATTGGCGACGAGAAAGGACAGTTTGACATTGCCGACGTGTGCAACAAACTTGTCGATAAACTCATATTCCGCCACCCTCACGTCTATCACCCATCACAGGTGGGGGAAGCCGAACCGAAGCCACTGCCATACCAACCCGAGGAGACGAAGGGCGAGGAAGACGACATGTCGAAGGCTACGACATCGAAACAAGTGATAGAAAACTGGGAACAGATAAAACTGAAGGAAAAGGACGGAAACAAGAGCGTGCTATCAGGAGTGCCCGACGCGCTGCCATCGCTCATCAAGGCATACCGCATACAGGACAAGGCACGCAACGTGGGCTTCGACTGGGAAGATGCCGGCGACGTGTGGGCAAAGGTCAGAGAGGAATTGGGCGAGCTGGAGGACGAACTGAAAAAAGGCGACAAAGACAAATCGCTCAAGGAGTTTGGAGATTTCCTGTTTAGCGTGATAAATGCAGGTCGGCTCTACCATCTCAACCCAGACACTGCACTGGAATTGACAAACCACAAGTTCATCAGTCGTTTCAACTACATAGAGGAACACAGCATCAAGAGCGGAAAACCGCTGAAGGACATGACGCTCGGCGAAATGGATGCATTGTGGAATGAGGCGAAGGAAATAGAAAGAAACAAATAACATCACTATGAAAAAATTACTTTTATTGGCAGTGGCAACTATTGTTGCCGTCACGTTCACTCAATGTGGAAACAAGAGCTCAAAGAATGTTGAAGCTACGGTTGAGGAAGATACATCAAACATTGTTAAGAATCACAATGTTATGGTGTTTGGTATTTGCGGTGAGGCTTCTGCGATGAACACCCTGCAGTTGATAACCGACACAGGCGATACTCTGAACCTTGGACTGGAAAACACCAAGGAAGCCAACAAAGTGTTCGGAGGATATAGCGTAGGCGACAGGATGGCTGTTTACATGCAGAAGGGAAGCGACCAACCGGAGATTGTCATCAACGAGACAACGCTAATGGGCAACTGGCTCATGCCAAACCCAATCGACGGCAGTTCTACACTCGGCATCGCAATCAAGGATGGAGGTATTGCCGAGAGCATCAACCAGCCAACAATTATTTACAAGACTTGGAGAATTGTTGAAGGTCAGTTAGAGCTTACCATGGTAAGAGAAGGTGGTGGCGACGAGGAGGAAACGATTCTTTACACCATAGAGAAGATTGACGGCGACTCGCTTATCTTCAACGAACCGGAATATCGACACGAATTCTACAGAGAAAACAAAGCTACCGACAACCTATGACACCATTCAAGGTTTACATCCTGGGCTGTGGAAGCGCTTTGCCAACATTAAGGCATAACCCTTCGTCACAGATTGTCGAACTGCGCGAAAAACAGTTCATGATAGACTGTGGCGAAGGAACACAATTGCAGTTGAGACGGTCAAAAATAAGATTTACGAAAATCGGCCACGTCTTCATATCACACCTGCATGGCGACCACTGCTTTGGATTGATTGGCATGATTTCTACGTTCGGTATGCTCGGACGAACTGCCCCACTCCACATTTATGCCCATGCCGACCTACAGCCCATAATGTCACAGCAACTCGACTATTTCTGCAAAGGACTGGAGTTTGAGGTGATAATGCACGCCATTGACCCTACACGCAACGAGACGATATACGAAGACCACAGCCTCACTGTCACTACACTCCCTCTCGACCATAGGGTGCCCTGCTGCGGATTCCTGTTCAAAGAAAAGGAACTACTTCCACACATTAGACGAGACATGATTAATATGTATGGGATTCCCGTAAGTCAGATAAACAACATCAAAAATGGCATAGATTGGGTTTCACCAGAAGGCGAGGTCATACCTCACGAAAGACTCACCACGCCAGCCGATTCACCACGTTCGTATGCCTATTGCAGCGACACGAACTACAAACCAGAACTGGCAAAGATGATTCAAGGTGTTGACATGTTGTACCACGAGTGTACTTATGCCGACAACGACAGAGAACGAGCAAGAAAGCACTTCCATTCCACGGCATCGGAAGCTGCACAGACCGCAGCCGACGCCAATGCCAAGGAATTGATACTCGGACACTATTCGGCACGATACGACAACGAGGCACTGATGCTAAAACAGGCAAAGGAAATATTCCCCAATACACAATTGGCAAGCGAAGGAATGGTGTTAAACATATAATACGAAGCCTTTTTGCACCATTTATAAAGAAAAATTGACCTAATAGTGTATTTTTCTGCCAAAAAATTTGGTAGTTGACAAATTTTAAGCTATCTTTGCCACGAAAATAACTTTAAAACAAGTTATCTAAGTAGAAATGAAGAAGAGAAACTATATATTTTCAATTGTTTTGGCTGCAGCATTTGCAGTTGCAACTCCTTCCAGTGCAATGGAAGCAACAAGCGAACCAGAAATGACAAGCTCCAATATGGAGGCGAAAGTGACATTGACGGTTACGCAGTCTGTCGTTGTGGTTGAAGGTGCTGCTGGACAGACCTTAGAAGTTATCTCGCTAACTGGAAGACCAGTGATGAAGGTAAGGATTGAGAACCAATCGCAAAGAGTGGATCTTAATCTACCAAAGGGATGTTATATTCTGAAGATTGACAATGTCGTAAGGAAGGTTTCCATCCCTTGATGAAAACAATTACAACGAAAAAGAACAACACATTTTTCCGCATCATTATTGCTATTGCAATGGTTGCGGTAATTTTTGTATCGTGCAGTTCCTCTTCTTCCAATCCAAACAAAGATCTCACAAAAGAGGCTTTCACGCCTTTCTACAACGATGCCTTCGAGTTTGACAGCAAGGAAATAAGAAAAACACTAAACTCGATAATAAATAAAGATAAAGACAACACCCAAACCGACGGCAGGGTAAGAAAGATGTATGCCAAAGGAATAAGGTTTCTATGGATTGACAGGCATGGAGTTGACCAACATGCAGACACGTTGCTTTCATTCCTACGCACCGTAAGCGACATAGGTTTTTCTGAAGATGCTTTTTACGTAAAACAGATTGAAAACGACATTAGACGACTGCGTCAACTCGACTTTGAGGGCAAGAACAACGACATTAACACCGTCACTGCCAGATTGGAATACAGATTGACGAAAGCCTATCTAAGGTATTGCACGGGACAACGATTCGGATTTACCAATCCTTTCCATATCTACAACAATCTCGATCCAACCGACGACGACTCCACATGCACAACCTTTAGGCATCTTTTCGACATACCTATAAGTCGTCCTGACGAGACATTCTACCAAAAAGCACTACACATAGCCACTACTGACAGCATCGGAGACTTCCTCAGATCAATACAGCCAAAGGACCAAACTCTGGAGGAACTAAGGAAACAGCTTGCCAATGCCTCTACGGAAAGACGAAGATGGCTTCTCATGTGCAACATGGAGAGACACAGATGGAGAAGGACATCACAGCAGGAAGACTCCAATGGAAGAATGGTGGTAGTAAACGTTCCGTCGTTCATGCTCTATGCTTATGGACCCGATTCAATCATGACGATGAAGATGGGATGTGGAGCGACAAAGACCAAGACACCACTACTAACAAGCGCAATAAGCAGAATGGACATCAATCCATTATGGAATATCCCAATGAGCATCATTCGCGACGATGTTGCCGAACACGCAGGCAACAACGGATATTTTGCCAGCCGACGTTATTTCATTGTGGAAAAGAGTACAGGAAAAAGACTTGATCCAAGCAAAGTGACCGCCACAATGCTGAAGAGTGGATTATACAGGGTCTCGCAGGAAGGTGGAGAAGGCAACTCACTAGGAAGAATAATCTTCAGATTTGACAATAAGTTCTCTGTTTACCTACACGATACATCAAGTCCAAAATTCTTCAAACAGGACATTAGAAGCGTCTCACACGGATGCGTGAGAATAGAAAGGCCTTTCGATTTCGCAAGATACCTACTTGGAGACGAAGTGGAACCTTGGACGCTCGACCGCATTCGCATATCAATGGACATGCAGCCAGAAACGGAGAAAGGACTGCGATATGTCAGCGACACGACAAAGACGAGGAAGCTGATAAACTCACTCAGCGTGAAACCACAAGTCCCGATATACATTATTTATCAGACATTGTTCAGGACACCGAATGGCAAATGGGAGGAATATAAGGATATTTACGGCTACGATGCTGTGATGCGCCAAAATCTGTCGCCTTTCGTTATCATGAACGGAAAAATGGAAGAATAAACGACGTAAAGAAGCGACAATGGCTGTTTTCGACGAGAAGGACATAAGCACAAGACTCGCCAATCCCTCAACACGCCGCAAGGCATTCGAAGAATTGGTAAACCAGTATAGCGAACAACTGTACTGGCAGATTCGTCGCATTGTACTTTCCCATGACGATGCCGATGACGTGCTTCAGAACGTGTTTATGAAGGCATGGAAGAACATCGACACATTCAGAAGCGACGCTAAACTATCCACATGGCTCTACCGAATTGCAGTGAACGAGAGCATTGACTTTACACGCCACAAAAATACGATAGACATGGTGAGTGCCGACAACGACAGCACATCAAGCGTTGCTGCGCAGCTTCTTGCCGACGAATACTTCGATGGCGACAAAATACAAGCCACGTTGCAGGAGGCAATAGCATCGCTACCCGAAAAGCAACGCATGATATTCAACATGCACTACTACGACGAGATGAAATACAGCGAGATAAGCGACATTCTCGGCACGTCAATAGGTGCACTGAAGGCATCATACCACATAGCGGTTAAAAAGATTTCTGAATATTTTAAAATATAAGATTAAACCTTTTACTTGTAGAAACGTCAATAACATAAAGAAACATACGATGAAGAAGGTAGAAGACATCATAAAGGAGAAGTTTGGACGTGAGAATCATTTTCGCGTTCCAGAAGGATATTTTGATGACTTTACAATGCGGATGATGGCACAATTGCCAAACGACGAGACAGCTACCGACGACAAGCAGACCTTGCCGACGATGAGGGTAAGCCGTGGTATGTTCTGGTGGAAACCTTTAGCGGCATGTGCCGCATGCCTTGTCGCTATAACATTCTCGGCAATGGTGTATATGAATTACAACGAAGGCGACGATACAGCCGTAACTGGAAACATGGCTGAAACCAACATCTTGCATGATGAGTATATTGACGAGGTGGCGGACTTTGCCATGATGGACAATACCGACATTGCGGCACTATACGAGTGAGAAATGGCAAATCAGAATTATTGAAATATGAGAAGAATAATATTCATCATAGTTTTGTTAGTGGCAATGGCTACTAACGGAATGGCGCAACAAAAGGTTGAGAGACAAAAGCTTAACAAGGAGGACTTTGGAAGACAATTGGAGCGTTATGTAGCTCTGGAAGCTCAACTGACAAGCAAGGAAGCGGCAGAGTTCTTTCCCGTTTTCAGAGAGATGCACGTCAAGATGCGAAAAGTGTTCGATGCCATGAAGAACATCAATCGTAACTGTGCAAATAACGAGAAGGCATGCGCGGAAGCCATAAGGCAAAAGGACAAAATGGACATTGAGTTGAAAGAGATTCAACAACAGTATCACAACAAGTTTCTACGCATCCTACCTGCATGCAAAGTCATGAAAGTGATAAATGCGGAGGATAAGTTCCATCGCGACATGCTAAGACGATGGAGCAAGGGGAATCACAAGAAATAAATGATTATTATACCTTACGCAAACTTTTCAATTCACGCAGTCGAGTCATGGCTTGGCTGCGTGTTCTTAATATCTGATTCCTATATACAGCACACGAGGTGAAGAAATATACCAAGCATTGAATCCAAAGAGCTCGGTATTCAACAATGACATCGCCAATGGTGGCTCCCATGGAGTTTACACGTACAAAAGAACGAATGCCAAAAGTAGAGGGGAAAAGCCAAGAGACACACTCCCACACGGCTGGAATGTTGCTCTGAGGCCAGGAGACGCCTGAGACAAAAAGCAACGGCACTGACATGAATACGACAAGAAGAATGACATTCTCCCTGTAGCGTACCATACATGAGACTGTGATTCCGAAAAAGATACATGCCAGGACATAGGGAAGCATAATACCAACGAGAGTGATACCGTCAGGAATGGAAGTAAATCCAAATATGCGAGGTACAACGAGAGTAAGATAGGCAGCAAGGACGCTATAAATCATGAAATAGCACATCGCCTTACCTAATACAATACGATAGTAGCCTTGATAATGACAAGTAAAAGGTACTAATTCCTTGTACTTGTTTTTCTCACGGGCAGTGCCCGCAGAAAGGCCGATGCCAAGAACCAAGGTCTGCTGAATGATGAGCATAAGCACTCCAGGAATAATGAAAGAGCCATAACCCAAGGTGGGATTGAACACGGGAACGTCATCGAAGGCAAGAGGCTGCGTGACGATTTCCTCCTGACGAACAGTAGTTAAGCCTGCCATACGTGCCTGTTGACAAGAGTTCATCTTTCCCGATACGTTAGTGGCTGTTTGATATATTGCCTTGTATGCAAGCATGAGGCTCATGTCACAATAAACGATGACAGAAGCCTGACGCATTTCGTTCAAAAGGGTTCCGAAATCAGAAGGGAGAACATAAATGCCATAAGCATCGCCTCGAGCAATGAAACGACGAGCCTCATCGAGGCTACCGGCTCTGTAGGCAATGGATACATCCGGAGAGGCATCGGCAAGCCTCAAGAACTCACGGCTCTCAGCACTATTGGACAAATCTACTGCAACAACAGGCACTTCATGTACCACCTCGTTGTTGTAAATCCAGGAATAGAGCAATGGATAAGCTAATGGAACAATGATGAAAAAGATAAGCACCCCCTCATCGTGAAGAACATTTCTCATCTCATCATACCATATTTGGCAGATGTCCTTAATGTTTTGTCCTATAGTTCTCACCATCTTCATAGTCTTACGGAATATAAACATAGTTTTTCATGGCATTGTGCAACTTCGGAAGAATGAGAATGGGAAGAGACGCAAATGCCACAAGTGCTACAACATGCCACCAAGCGTCAGATAGTGGATAGTCGTTGAATATAGATGTCTGATAGATGACAAAATAATGACGGAGAGGAAAAAGCCATGAAAGAGACTGTAAGGCAGAATCCATGGCAAAGACAGGAAATGCGGTGCCCACCATAGAAAAACTGAGCACTGCCCATAATGAGCATACACTCATCGACATTCTCATTGATGGCATAATGCTGAAAATAAACAATCCAAATCCTTCCGCTGCCAAAACCATCAACAAGCCGGTCAATAACAGAACACCATAACCTCCAGGACAAGGGAAACCGAGGAATCCATATACATAAAGCATATATCCATAGACGACAATGAGGCTGGTAAGCGTCTGTGGTAGCATCTTTCCAGCTACGGCTATAACAATGTTGTCGCCTGATATATGCAGCCATTGGCGAGAGCGATTGAACTTTAGTTCCATGCCGAGAGAATATGCCGTGACAAGAAACATGAAGAGCATCATCACACCAGGAATCAACATCGTAGAAAGATAAACGCTGTAGTTAGTATAAGGATTGGAAATCTGATGCAGATCAACAGTTATGGGCTGGAGAAACGCCATAGTCTGGCTGTCGGTAGCTCCTTTTGCCCTCATGATTGCTTGCCCTACTGCAGCAGAACCCAGCAGCGAGATTGTCTTCATGTCACGGAAAACGAGTGAACCTGCAGTGAGGGTTGTCATGGTATAATAATAGGACACCTTAGGTTGGCGATTGGATAAAAGTTCATCCGACATTCCTCTGGGAATATAGAAGAATCCGTATATTTCGCCTCGTTGAACCGCCTTGCGTGCTTCCTCCAAACTTTCATAACGAGCCACAACACGGCTGGTTTGAAAGGCATCGAGACGACGTGAGAGACTGCGCGACGTTGCTGAACAATCCAAGTCAACTATACCAATAGGCATTTCGGTGGGTTGTCCCTCTCCCATAAGAGTGGTGAAGAAAATTGTCACAAGAACAGGAAAGACGACAAGGCACACAGCATACATGGCATTGTGTCTTATAAGGCCACATTCTCTTCTCGACGTGGCCAATAGTCTTATGATGGGAGAGGAGGAATACAACATCATGGATTCTTGATAACAAGCGACATTCCGGGACGCAATCCTTCAATATTCTTCAATGGGCGAGCCTTGACCTCAAAAGTCTTCAAGTCGTACTGTCCGTTTGCCTTAGTGGCCTTCCATACAGCATAGCTACCCTGATCTTTCATATAATAGACACGCATCTCAATATCCATGTTAAATGCAGGAACATAAGCAGTGAAGGTCTTGCCTATCGTAATACCTTGAAGTTGGTCTTCACGAATGTTGAATGTTCCCCATACGTCGTTCATAACTGCAATGCTCATGATGGGAGCACCTGTTCCAACAAGTTCTCCAACCTTTGGGTACACCTCGCTCACTTCGCCTTCCATCTGTGCTATCTGTACGGTCTCGTTAATATAGGAACTAACCTCAGCCACAGCCCCCTTGGCCTTTTCTACCTGTGCCGCAGCAGCAAGTTTTTCTTCCCTTCTTGCACCATTGCGAGCCATATCGTATTGGCTCTGAGCAGCCTTCACCTGTGCCTCCATCGCTTTATAGGAAGCAAAAGTCTCATCACGTTTCTGTTCGCTCATAACGCCTTCGTCGAAAAGCCTCTGCACTCTGTTGTATGACTTTTCTGCAATTTCCAGACCAGCCTTAGCCTGCTGCAAGACCTCGAAGGCACTTCTTATCTGCTCCTGTCTCGCACCATTGCGTGCCATTTCACTCATAGCCGTGGCAGCGTCTTCAGCACCTTGAGCTTGTGACATTTTTGCCCTTACCTCCGGCGCATCAAGAATGGCAAGCGTATCGCCAACCTTGACATAGTCGCCTTCCTTGACACGCAATTCGAGAATGCGGCCAGACACCTTGCTCGACACTCTGTATTCAGTCACTTCAACCTGTCCCTGTATAGTCTCGTCTTTCTGACCCAAGGCGAAGAAGCCAATGATAGCCACTACAGCTACAACAGCCGTGAAACCTAAAACGGCAAGGAAAATGTTGCTATGTTGTGTTTTCTTTGTCATAATCTTATTCCTGTAATATGCCAAGAGCCTTACGCAAAGCTACCTGACTGAGTTTAACATCAATTTCTGCATCTATACGTTGCGACTGTGCCTGAAGCCAAGCTGTCTGCGCCTCCATCACCGCCGTCGTCTCCATCACTCCTTCGCGGAATCCCACATTGGCACAACGAAGATTCTCCTCGGCTTTCTTTGTATTGGACAATGCCAGCTGCCAACGCTTGTATGCCTCATCAACCTTGTATTGACTTTGACTTACCTGCAGTTCAACTTTCTCACGGGCATCATCGAGTTCGAGAGTTGCAATGGTAGTGGAATTCTTAGATGCCCTGACTTTATATGTCACGTCTCCCCAATTCCATACTGGAACACTTAATATGACGCCTACGTTCCAAATGCCAGCAAATTTCCGTTCAAAGCTATTTGTTACACTTGGATTACTGACAGTATATCCACCTGCCAATGCCACTTTGGGTAGATTGCCTGCCTTAAGCAAGTTTGTTGTCTGACGGCTCATATCTACAGTGTTCTGCAAAATTCTCAATTCCGGACGCTGATTGATGTCGGTGTCAAGAAGTTCCTGAATCTCCGGCTTAAGTGTTATGTCAATATCCTCTACATCAATGTCATTGTCTGTGGATAAGCCACATAGCTGACACAGAAGCATCTTCGACAATGCCAAGCCATTGTTTACCTGCGTGAGCGACATCTCGGCTTCATTCAACTTAACAGCAACCTTCAGTCCTTCGGCCTTCGTAGAAACACCTTCCTTAATCATCTTGCTAACGTCGGAGTCAAGTTTTCGTACTAAGTCGAGAAAGCTCTCTGCAAGTTTCTTTTTATGCTTGAGAGAAACCACCGTCCAGTAGGTTTGGTCGATGTTGTAGAGAGTTAACTGTCGTTGTGCCTCCAACGATTCAGCTGCAATCATTTCTGCAATGTCGGCCATCTTGTTCATGGCAACGATACTGCCTCCCATAAACAATGGTTGTACCACCTGTACTGTCGCAGCAAACATGTTCCTCGTGTCGGTGTGTAGTGCATCCACCAATCCCTGACCTGTCGCATTGAGCATATTTGTCAAGACACCTATTGACTCTTGCGAAAGGTTTTGCCCTAAAGAAGGGAGCACTTGTCCTACTGTTGTCATGGTGGTATTACCAAGACTGCCGAGTTCTTGCTTCTGTTCGTCACTGAGCAGAGAGAACTCCTTACTTGTGTACATATATCCACCTAAGGCATTGACACGAGGTAAGTATTTGGTACGAGCAGACTTACGCAAATCATGCGCAATATCCTGTTTCGCCCTGGCTACCCCCATCTGCTTATTGTTACGCAATGCCATTTGCCTGCAACTGTCAAGACTCAGTAATCTCTGAGCTTCGACAGGCAATGCTGTTAGACATGCCATAACAACGGAATGGAATAAATACTTTCTGTTTAACATTCTTTTCTCTTATCGTAAGAAGGAGTCTTCAAATTAGTTGTTCAGTCCAAACGACTTCGAGCCAATCATATTGCCATCTGCAAATATGCTGACTGTGTATGTTCCAGCCTCAAGAAATTCTGACACTTGACGATAGGTTACAAGGGTTATTGTCTCGCCAGAATATTCCACCGACTTTTTCATTGAGCACTCCAATGTGCGGTTCTCGTAATCGAACGAGCCGCCGCCTCCCAATACGCTTCCATTAGGCTTGGTGATACGAACATAGAATGTGCGTAAACCATTAGAAGCTGTGACATTCTTCGCTATTGTGAAGAATACTTCAAGGCTTTTGCAGTCCTTTAGCTTCTTCGCTTCCTTTCCATTCTTCTTCTTTGCGACGAGTCTTATTCCTGTAGCATCAAGCTGTGCAGCAATAGCCACTTTTTGCGACAATGACTCGCGTTCGTTGTTCAGTCCCTCTATTCGTCGAGTGGCCTCTTCGTACTGTCCCCTAACTCTATTGTTTTCTGCCGTAAGGTTTTCATTGAGTCTATTGAGAGAGTCAATCTCAAGAACATAAGTTCGAAGAACGGCTCTTACCGTTGCCAATTCCTTTTTCAGACGTGCAATTTCACGTGCATCAGTTGCCTTGACTTGCTTTAGTTCCTCAAGAAGTTGCTGTGTACGCATCTGTTCCTGAGTGAGCTGAGCAACTATGGAGTCATTGTTTATCTGGGTTTTCATCTCACTATACTGGCGTGCGAACTGCTCATATTCGTTCTCCATCTCTTTCTTGTCGAGCTTCGCCAGTTCTTGCATTTCCTGATTTGCTTTCTGTTGCTTATTCAAGTTGAAAGCTAAATATGCTACTCCAGCCACAAGCAGTAAGATCACTGCGACGAGTGGCAAAACAATCTTTTTGTTCATTTTGTCTTATGTATGATTCTAAAACATTAAATTCTCGACTGCAAAGATAGGCATTTTTCACCAATTAAAACACCAAATCCGCTAATAATACCATAAACAATATTAATTTTAAGAGAAATTCGGAATTTTAGAACAACGTGAGCATGTTATTCTCACTTTCAGTACCTTTACTTTATGCCACGTTCATTCAATGCCTTCACATACTTGGACGCATTGCTGAGATGTTGGGCATAGGTCTCGGCAAAGTTGTGCGTTCCTGAGAAATCCTCCTTCGCACACATATATAAATAGTTGTGATGAACATAGTTGAGAACGGCATCAATGCCTACCACCGAGGCAATCTTTATAGGACCAGGAGGAAGCCCCGTGTTCTTGTATGTATTGTATGGACTATCTATGGTTAACAGCTTGTTGTAAATTCGTCGCAAGGCAAAATCCTTGTGGGCATATTTAATCGTAGGGTCGGCTTGCAATGGCATATCGGTCTTCAGACGATTGTAATACATTCCCGCTATCATTGGTTTCTCTCCATTGTTGGCTGTCTCCTCATCAACAATGCTGGCTAATGTAGCCACCTGAACAGGAGTCAACCCCATTGCGCTGGCCTTAGTCTTCCTTTCATCATTCCAGAATTGTTGGTGTCCATTCACCATTTTATCCATCAATTTGTTGAGGCTTATGTTCCAATATACCTCGTATGTATCAGGAATGAAAAGTGCCATTATTGTAGCTGTGTCGTAGTCATATTTGGAACAGAAGGCAGAGTCGGTCAATTTCTCTGCTATCTGCAAACTGTCGAGCATGAGTTTATTGGCCAAAGAACCAGCAAGACGTTCTATTGTTCTCGACTCAGGTATCGTGAGCTTGACAGGGCTTTGCATGCCGTTCTTAAAATGGCGAAATAATGAGAAGGTGTTTATTCCGGGCTCAACGGCATAGCGACCTGTACGCACCTTGTCTCCGTCGTAGTCCCAATGTCTTGATAGAGTGGAAAAGCCGGTTAAAGCATGAGGTGTAGCTATGTCACTAAGTTTAGTGATAACAGAGTCACGCGTGTCATCAGCATCAATGTACACGTATATGGTCTCTTTCTTGCCAGAGAAGGGAGTAAAGAAGAAATAATAAAGCAGGCTTGCTATCAACACGAACAATGTTCCTGCCCCATAAACATAAACCTTTGGTTTTAACTTTTTCATTTTTGCCATGTCCAATTTTATAAAAGGTGGGCATGTTGCCATGTCCACCTTCATAAACCGAGTTTTCTATATTATAGATTCAATGATTTCTTTATAGCTTCAATCTTGATTTCAGCTGCCTGTAAACAACGGGAGTAGTCGGCGGCACTCTTCATGCTGTCGTCCTTGACTTCTATATAGAATTTAATCTTAGGCTCTGTTCCCGAAGGACGCACGCTTACCTTTGTCCCATCAGCACAGAACCACTGCAGAACATTGCTTGTAGTAGGCATGTTGAGTTTGGTAGTACCTTCGGCTGTGGTCAGCTCTAATGTCTGATAGTCTTTCCATACTGTGACTGGACTTCCAGCAAGTTCCTTTGGAGGATTAGCGCGGAAATTGGTAAGCATCTGCTTAATCTCGTCTGCACCCGACTTTCCTGGTTTAACTACATTGACTGTAAACTCACGAGAGAAACCATATTCAACATAGATGTCCATAAGAAGGTCGTAGAGTGTGCGACCGTTGTCCTTTGCCCATGCAGCAATCTCACAGATAAGACAGATGGAAGCAGGAGCGTCCTTGTCGCGAACCTTATCGTATGGCAGATAACCGAAAGACTCCTCACCACCACCGATGTACTTCTGCTTGCCCTCAGAGATGGCAATCTCATTTGCTATCCATTTGAAGCCTGTGTAGCAGTCACGTATCTCAACATTGTTACGTTCTGCAATCTTTGCGATGACTTCTGTAGTAACGATGGTCTTAACCATGAAATCGGAAGGATTGAGCTTGCCGAGTTTCTTTTTATTCTCGATAATATAGTAAGAGAACATCATGGCAGTCTGATTACCATTGATAATCATCCATTCTCCCTTATCGTCACGGCAGACAATAGCAAGACGGTCGGCATCTGGGTCAGAAGCTATTACGAGGTCGGCATTGAGCTTAGTACCAAGCTTCATGCCAAGAGTCATTGCCTCTGCATTCTCTGGGTTTGGAGAAACTACGGTTGGGAAGTTGCCGTCGATAACCATTTGCTCTGGAACAACATGTATGTTCTGGAATCCCCATGAACGTAGACAAAGAGGTACGATGACCCTACCTGTGCCATGCATTGGTGAATAAACAATGTTCAAGTCCTTCTGGCGATTAATTACATCCTGATCTACCATTGCTTCCTTAACGGCCTGAACGTAATCCCAGTCCATCTCGCCACCAATAACCTCTATCAATTCCTTGTTACCCTCGAACTTCACATCGTCAATAGTAACCTTATTCACTTCGTCGATAATGCCTTTGTCATGTGGAGCGAGAACCTGTGCACCATCTTCCCAGTATGCCTTGTAGCCATTATACTCACGTGGGTTATGGCTTGCAGTAACGTTAACACCCGCCTGACAGTGAAGCTGACGGATAGCGAAGGAAATCTCAGGTGTTGGTCTCAAACTCTCAAAGAGATATGCCTTAATGCCGTTTGCTGAGAAAATGTCAGCAACTGTCTCGGCAAACATACGGCCATTATTGCGGCAATCATGTCCTACGACAACTGCAAGGTCCTTCTTGTCAGGATAAGCCTTAAGAAGATAGTTCGCAAAACCCTGAGTTGCCATACCAACAATATATTTGTTCATACGGTTTGTTCCTGCACCCATAATGCCACGGAGGCCACCTGTACCAAACTCAAGGTTCTGATAGAATGCGTCAATAAGGTCTGTCTTGTCCTCATTGTCAAGCATTGCCTGTACCTGCTGACGTGTCTCCTCGTCGAAAGCTGGAGTCAGCCACTGTTGTGCTCTTGCTTCGCACTGCGCGATTAGTTGTGAATTATTTTCCATATTAACGTGTTATGTTTTAAGTTTTTGTTAATCACTATTTACACCACAAAGGTAGCAAATATTATTAAATATTACACATTTATTGACGTTAATAATTGCTAAAGGACAGAATTATGGCTTTTCATTGCCAATAATTTTGTCTATGTCATCAAATTGACGTCCCTTATTGAGATTGAGATACACACGATAAAGTGCTGGTGCCCACTTTTTCTGCTCGTTTGGTGCAAGAGCACGATATTTTTCCAAATATGGCATGGCCTCAGTATAAAGACGCTTTATCTGTGCCTTATCTTGACGTTGGCCTCCCCTCTCCAACTCAACCACTTTATTTAGATATGCCATACCTATATTGTAATACGGCTCAGCAATACTGTCGTTAAGTTCAATGATACGTTTCGTCACGTCTATGCACTCGTCGTTGCCGCCAATTGTCAACAATACGTTTGACTTGGCATAGAGAAAAAGAATGCTATCGGGAGCTATCTTTAAAGCCTCGTCGCATAGGGCATTTGTCTTATCGTACTCTCCCGAGTTGTTATAGAAATCAACTAAATGCGGGAAGAAAAAAGACAACAACGGATATAGCTTGAATCCACGTATTAAGGTGGACTCATATTTTTCCCTGTCACCTAACTTGTTGTACGCCAATGCCTCGTACATAAGCATATAGTTGAGCTTTGTGGTATCTGTTTCAGCCAACTCAGCATACTTCAACACCATCTCCGGATTGTTTAGCTTCGATCCAGCATAAGCAGCCCAATAGGCGGCCTCAGGCATCCTATTGTCTGAGGACATGTAGTCGTATGCACCGAACATTGGTTTGAAGGCACAATCCAAATACGTGTCAAACATGACAAATGCATCAGCATAATTGCCTTTTCTTATGTGATACGTACCGCCGAAGAATAGGTTGGGACGAAAGGTATTGAGCATTTCTGCATTCCTTGTTCTATATTTTGTCTTCACCCTACCCTTCTCGTCAGGTTGTGCTTCAATGCTGTCAAGGGTCTCGGCTACGTCAAACAGCTTCTTCGTGAGCGCAAACAGTGCTGTGGTGTCGTATTTCTGCTTTAGATATAACTTTTCGTTGCCTTCGGCATATTGCTTCTCTACTGCCTGCAAGAGATAGGCATGGACTCTCGGATTACACCGACTTGCCGAGTCAGTGTCAATGACACGTCTCAGCATTGTCTCGGCTTTTGCGAGTTCCTTGCCACTCTTAATATAAGACCGCGCTTGAGAAATCTCCTTGCGTTGAGCTCTCAAGCACGGTGTTATTGTCAATAAGAGAAGCGTTATAGCTATAAGCTTCCTCATCATCTATTAATAACCTCCTCCGATTATTTGTTCAATCTCGGCAGCCTTCTCTGAATCACCGAGTCCGTAGTAAACTTGATATAGGGTATATGCCCAATTCACCTTCTTACGGTCTGGGTCAGCGGCCTTTATTTTCTCAAGACAATCCTTTGCCTCAGTGTAGATGTTCTTTACCTTCTCAGCATCAGCAGGAGCCAGACGGCCTGTAGCACCAGAAAGCTGTTCCTTCATCTCAGCTGCCTGAAGTACGAGACATGCACCTACATTGTACTCCACCTCGATGAAGTTAGGATCAATGCCAAGAGACTTTTTGAACGATACAACGGCCTCAGCATACTTTTGCTGGTTCATCTGGCTCTCGCCAAGGAATGCCCATACATATTTGTCACCTGGTACTTTCTTAGCTTCCTCAGCACACCATGACTCCTTTTGAGCTACTCGCTCAGGAGCAGAGAGATACTCATTGATGGCAAAGAGGATTGAGAGATCTGTCTTATCATTAGAACGGAGCTCGTTCAATGTATTGAAATAAGCAACCGAGTCCTCCTTTGTCTTGCAGGATTCCTTCTGTGACGAAAGAAGAATATTCATTGACTCTGCCTTAACCTTTGCATCCTCGATAGCAATCTTAGCATATTTGGTAGCATTAGCATAGTCCTTGTCAAAATATGCAGTCAGAGCGGCATAGTTTGCGATAAGATAATATGTACTGTCCTTTGCAATCTTGCCCTCAAACAATGGAGCATCGGCACTGTTTACGAATTCAGCAAAGGCTTCGAATGATTTTTTGTACTCCTTGGTTCCATAGTAGTAGCTACCTGCATCAATCAGGACATTTCTAACAGGAATGAGACGTGAAGCGTTCTTCGAGCGGTACTTTGGCTTAACCTTTCCCTTTTCGTTAGGCTGCATGTCGTATTCGTCGCACTTGAAGGCGGCCTTGAAAGCTCCCAATACTCCGTTATACATTCCAATAGTGTCGATAGGAGTCTTTTCTGTCTTAAACTGGTTCTGCACCATCACGTCATAGGCGTTGGAGTAGAATTGATACTGAATGTCACTCATGGCACCCCATGCTGCGGCTTTGTTCGTCGTCTGATCGGATGTCAACGCAGGAGTAATGATCTTCACAGCTTCTGCTAGATTCTTCTCCTTCAGTGCTTGCTTTACCAGGTCGTCCTGGGCAAAAGCAGTAGC
>JBJEKR010000030.1:0-21981 GCA_051878735.1 Prevotella sp.
GAGCACGGGGCGGAATACACCCGGAAGCCAACTCTCTTCGTCGCACAAACTGTTGTAGTCCAAGTCGGAGATGCTTCCAATCAATCCGCATGAATCGATTGTGCTACCATTATTTACTGCGGTTGCCTGATCTGTTTGGGAGCATGCAAAGTAGTCATATGAGAGTACTGTACCGGAATTAACCTGCGCTGCTATACCGCCAACAAGTAAACCATCCCATTTATTAATATCGAGATTGTCAAAATCATAGGAAAAGTCGGCATAGCAACCTGTGATAGTGCCTTTATTCGGGCTGCTCGGCTGAACCAAGCCGGCAATACCGCCGACTTGAACGATAGCTCTACCGGTAGCAGTAGATTCCACAGAGAAGGTACCTTTGAAGCAGCAATTTTTGATATTACCACCACAGACCTCATGGGCGATACCTGCCAAATACAGATACACATACGGGTCGCTACCCGAAATTGTTGCGTTCATATCGCCGAAGACACTGCAATCGGTGATATCGCCATACAACTGGTAGGCTAACGGAGCGCAGACATTGCTGTCCGTACCGCGGAAGTATGTGAGGGTGAGATTCTTGATAGTACCGTTCATACTAGTGAACATTCCGCGTCCATTGAGGCGCAAGCCACTGATGTAGTGACCATTACCATCGAATGTGCCGGTAAATACTTCGGATATTTCGGTGAGAAGTTCTTGACTGTCCATGTGGAGGTCGGCATCGAGGCGATAGTATTTGGCTTGTGCATTGTTGGCTTTACCTTCCTCCGAACTGATGTACTTGGGCAAATACAGGAGTTCTGCCTCCGTGCGGATGAGGTAAGGTTTTTCGGCTGTGCCTTCGCCCTCGAAATGCGACACCTCGGTGGCTAACGACAGTGGAATCAAGCAATCTTGTGAGTCGGAGCCTCCGCCGAAATTTCCATCGGGCTTAGAAGTGGGATATTCCCACGTCTCGGCTGCACTGACAGCCATAGAACTTCCGAGGACTATTGCAAGAATAGACAATAGTGAGCGAGTAAAATGTGTCATACTATTTATTTGTGATATATGGGTTATTATGATTAATTTGTTTGCAAAGGTAATAAATAATACACTTTATTGCTCAAAAATCATGTTAAAAAGCCCTAATTCATTGCGTTTTAATCTGCTTGTATGCCACTCTCTGCCTGCGCCACGTATAAACAACGTGGAGCGAACCGTCGCGCCCTTGGATTATTGCAGGATAGGAATACTGGCTGACTGGGCTGTCTTCGAGAGTCAGCACATGACGCCAGTGTGTGCCATCTTCACTGATGGCTATGCTCAATGGAGTGCGTGGTCCTTTGGGAGTCCCAGGCAGAGTGGAGAAGTTATTGTATATCAGTACATGGCGACCGTCTTGTAAGGTGACGGCATCGGTGCCCGACTGGTTGTTGGGAACATCGGTGAGCGTAACCTTGCTCCAAGTTTCGCCTCTGTCACTGCTGAATGAAGTGGCGAGCTTGCCGTTTCTTGTGCGCATCAACACCTGCAGGCGTCCGTCGGCAAGGCGGAGTATTGAAGGCTGAATACATTCAATCGGTTTTATCTTGTCGGGTGTAGCTGTAGGCGGTGCCAGTTCGGCTTCTATGGGTCCCACATATTTCCATTCTTTCGTTTTAGGATTGTATATCTCAAAATGCAGTCGCCAACCCTTATTCTCGGTACTGGATGCGCACAACAGACGACCGTCAATCCACTCGGGCTTGTTCTTTACCGGTCCAAGAAAACCCTTTGGCAGATGTTCCTTCTTACTCCATGTCTTGCCGCCGTCGCGCGACTTTGTCACCCAGCCAGTCCAGTCCTGTACGCTCTTGCCAATCTTGAAGAAAAGCCACAGTTCACCGTTGGGCATCTCACACAGCACCGGATTCCAACATGCCTTGCGGTTGCTCGTGCTGTCAATGCCGGCAAAGTCGGCATCGGGAGTGCCTTCTACAAACACTCCGTCGGCTGCCATGCGTGGAGCCTCCCATTCGGTTTTCCCCTTAGGCTTGCGGCTCACGTAGATGCACACCTCGGGGTGACGCTCATAGAGACCGCCGAAATAGGCTGCCACGAGGTCGCCCTTTCGTGTCTCCACGATGGTGGAGGCATGACATTGCGGGAAGGAGGCGTTGGTGTAGAGAAATTCGTCTTTTTCCACCATAGGCGAGCAGGTGGGAATGCTTCCCTTCAACTGATGGATTCCCGAACCGAGTTCACGTGTTGTTCCGTCGGGAAGATATACTGTGGCAGTGGTGTTGCAGGGCAGTTCCACCTTCCACTCATACTGTTGGAGGGTTTTCTTCCAACTGCTTCCAACTGTGCCGTAGGGGGATTCCCATGAGGCTTCCACCCATTCGCAGTCGGGGATGTCCCATTGTGGGTGAAGGATGAAGTGGTGTTGGTTGTTGTGGGAAGGTTGTATGCCTGCAAGGAGTGAATATACCCACGTCACCAAGTCGCCAAGCAGCATCACGTGATTGCCGCTGTTCATCTCCGCACTTGCCTTGTCGCCATTCCACAATTCCCAGATGGTGGTGGCTCCCTGTTCAGCCATATATCCCCAAGAGGGATAGGTGCGCTGTGTGGCTAACATCCATGCCACATCGGCAAAGCCATTGTCGCTTAAGGTGTTGAGCAACCATGACGTGCCGATGACACCACTCGACAAGTGACCTTTGTTTTGGGTGATGATGGTGGTCACGAGATTCTTGACAACTTCTTCGCGCACACTGTCGGGCACCAGCCCGAAAGCCAACGGAAGTATGTTGGCTGTGGCTGTGTTGTTGCCATAGAAAACACTGTCGGGATAGAGCACATGCTCATGAGCGGGCGAGGTGCCACGTCTTACCGTAAGGAAACGACGGTTGAAACAGCGAGTCATCTCCTCGTGACGGCTGCGCCATGATGTCGCTTCTTCAGCCTTATCTGCAAGAGGAGCGAACTGCTCCATCAGCTGCATCACGCGTATCATATAAGCGGTGGAGAGCAGGCTGCCGTCGGTCTTCCGTTGCGGGTCTTGGCTGTGGATGAGCTTCGGCGACTCGGGCGGCATACACCAGTCGCCGTATTTGTCGCGCGTGACGATGCCGTCGCGCATATATTCATCAGTGATGTGGTTGACCCACTTGCTGATGCTGGCATACGAGTCGCGTGCTGGCTTTGAGTCGCCATACTGCCTATAGAGCATATCGCAAATGAAAGGCAGGGCAGCGGGCCATGTCACATCGTCGGAATAATAGTTCCAGAAGGCAGGAGCCACATCGGGGATGTTGCCGTCCGACCGCTGGGCATCGCAGATGTCGCGCATCCACTTGGCATATAGGCGGTCGTTGTCGAAGACATAGCTCTCGCCCAAGGCACCTGCCGTGCGGTCGCCCAACCACGGCTGTCGCTCATTGCGCTGCGGACAGTCAACGGGCATTCCCTTGTAATTACTGCGAATGCCCCAATATGCGTTCTCCATCACTCGGTTCAGCAATGTGTCGGAACAGACGAAATGTCCCGTACGGCACATCTTGTCACCTACTGCGTATGCCACGATGGCCGACGATTCGTACTTTACGGGACCTGTTATTTCCACATATCTGAAACCATGATACACGAACGAGGGAGTCCAACTACCTTGTTCGCGTCCGTCACATACATAGATGTCTTCCGAACGGGCGTCACGAAGGTTTGCTGTATATAGACTGCCGTCTTCGGCGAGTCTCTCGGCATAGCGTATGCGGATGGTGTCCCCTGCCTTGCCACAGGGCTGTATGCCAACCCACCCCGCCATGTTCTGACCGAAATCGACTATACGGCTGGCTGTCCCTTGGAGCAACTTGCCATTTGCCACCTTCTCCGCTGTCATATTCGGAGTCATCTGTGGCATTAGCACTCCATCGGGGATAGCGGCGCGTTCCGCTTTCAGCCAGTTGGAGTCATCGTAATGTGGCGATGTCCAACTGCCCAGTTCCTTGCGTGCGTCATATTCCTCTCCGTCGTATTCGTTGTTAGAGCGGACAGGACCGTTTGCCGTAACCTTCCATTGCTCGTCGGTCACTAACTTCTGCGTACTGCCGTCGGCATACTCCACCAAGATGTTAAGACGGCACTTCGGCATACCGAAAACGGGAGTCTTGTAAGGCTTGTTTTGCCGCATGGGGAAATAACGTCCGTTGCCCACTGCCACACCAACCGCCGTGATGGTGTCGAGCATTGAAGTCACATCATAGGCATTATAATAGATGGTCTTGCGGTAGTCGGAAGGCACTGGCTTCAGCACCTCTCCGGCTCCCACTTCCTGACCATTGATGAAAAGACGATACAGTCCCAGTCCCGCTATGTATGCCGTGGCCCGTCTTATGGGCTTTGGCTGCAAGGTGAACTCGCGTCGGAAATAACGGGCTGACAAGCGGGTGTGCGTTCCGCGTTCCTCTCCCTCCATCAGCCTTTCCAGTCCTATCCATCTACCTCCCCAGCGTGTCTCGCTGAGCAGACCGACGCCAAACGAGGCTGGTTCGCTCCACGACGAAGTGCCTTGGGAGGTGACTACGCGCACTTTCCAATATGCTTTCTGGTTGTCTCGCAACGGCTTGCCTTCATAGCTTATCCACAACTGCCCGGAAGAAGGCACTTCTCCCGAATCCCACAAGTCACCCTCGCCACTGTCGAGTTTCTCGCGACTGCTTGCCACGAGTATCTGATAGGACTGTTGGCGAACATCATTGCACGAGGAATGTATCATCCACGAAAACCGTGGCGTGCGGGTGTCGATGGCAACTGGATTGTTGAGATGTTCCACACTTAGGTTATCCACGCTTACCGTGGGCTTGTTCTTCACGGCCGCCTGTGTGGCAGTCGCAAAGGTGAAAAGCATAATGACAATTGAGAGTAGTTGTCGGTAGTTTGTATGATATCGTTTCATTCGTTTCGGTCTATTTCACGAGTTATTGTTTCTGGGGATAATTTGTCAAGATAATGACGGTCGGAATCAATGGCTATCAGCACTCCGTCCGTATCGGATGCGGCGACAGGCGAGAAGGTGCGAGTCTTGCCCCCAAAGCAGCCTATAAATGTCAGCTTTCCTGTGGCGGCATCCATCCACCATACGTTTTTCCGCTTGCCGCTGATCTTGTCTAATCTCACGCGCATTTCCCTGCCCGTGTGGTTATATACAAGCAGGTAGTCGTTGCCTCTTGTCGCCAATAGCCGGTTGTAACGTTCACCATTGTCTTCAATGATTGTCTGGTCGGGCACTCGCTCAAAATAAGGTAATGCAAGCATCAGTTGCTTCAGGTGTTTCATCTGGTTGAAACCTGGGTCGTCAAGAGCCTTGTACCACGGTTTCACCGCTCCGTCGGCAAAATAGGCTCCCGGCACTCCGGGCTTGACAAACTGCATGATGGCATTATGTCCGTAAGTATGTCCGCAAGAGCCGGCAAACACCGACCAATAGGCATAGCGGCGCACATCACGTGCCGACCATCGTGGCTCATTGGCGTCGTGCAGTCCCTGCGGTATGTCCTCATAGCTTGGCTCACCGTCGAGCACTGGCTTTATGGGCTTATAGCTCCAAGCCGAATCAACATACATCCAGTTGTCCTCTTCCGTATTGTCAGGAATGGGATAATCCTTGTTGCCCATTCGCTGTCCGTAACGGCGGTGTCCGCTTTGGAACATGTTGAAGTCTAACCATTCGCGGTTGTTGAACCATCGGGCAGAGGTGGTGCGTCCTCGTGGATGGAAGGTCATAAGGTGGTTCTTGTCAATGCTCCTGATAGTGGTGGCAAGAGCATCCCACACCTCGGTCTTGATGTTTCCCTGTATGTCGCCTCCGATAATCCACACTATGTTTTTGCAGTCCTTGTAACGCTCAGCGAGAAACTTTCCGTACAGCTTCGCCTGGTTCACATCAACCATACCAGCCTTAACCACACCGCCCCACACGCATACCATACCTATATATATACCGTTCTTTTCCGCCAGGTCAATGATGTAGTCCATGTGTTGCCAATAGCCGTAGCCTTCCTCGGTATCTATCGTGGAGAAGTCGAACCCCTTGGGCATCGACATCTTGCCGTATGTATTGAAGGCTGGCACGCCGTTCACCGTCTGCACCTGTACCACGTTGTAGCCCGCTTCAGCACAACGGCGGAGGTAAAATGCAGCCTCGTCGCGATTGAGTCTTTCCGGCAACAACCAACCTGTTTCGCCCAACCAGAAGAATGGTGTTCCATCGTCGTACTGTAGGAAGCGTCCGTTGGCTGACACTTTCAGCCGCCCGGTCTTACGCTGCGATTCCGTAGGCTTTGCACCAACAGACAACAACATCAACGCAAGTGATATTACAAGACATATTTTTTTCATTTGAATAGTATTTTAGGAATTCATGCTGCAAAATTAATAAAAGAAAGTCATTTATTTGTATAAATAGGTTCAAAAAAGGTGCATTAATAATACAATATGTACTTTTGTCCTCCACAAAAGTACAAAATCGTTCCTTTGTTTGATCACTTTTCTGTAATTTTGCCGAAAAACAACTATTATCTGTTATGAAGAAAAAATTTATTGCCTTATTTGTTTCCCTGTTCATGTCCAATATCATTATTGCGCAGGGCGACAATGAAATCCTGAAGTCGTGGAACTTCATTTCCTTGTCTGAAGAGTCGATAGCAAATCTTGAGGCCGACACCGACAACTGGGGTTGGAACACCAAGGGACGCTATGTCAGCAAGTTCAGCACCGACGGCACTCCACTGAAAGCCAACGGCAAGATAATTGCCGAGTATGACGGAATACTGATCGGCTCAGGAGTGACATCAGGAAACCTGCTGCTGTGGAAGTCTGAGTCGAGCAACAACGGCATGCAGATGCAGAATTCGGCGGAAGTGAAATTGGGCACTCTTTTAAAGGATAGCCGTGTGCAGGTCAAAATCAAATCTTCGTCAAAAAACTCCGCAGGAATAAAGTCCATCAAAAATATGACAGGCGATGTGGGAGACGCCACCTACACCACCTCTTCGTACAAGACGTATGAATTTACCGTGAAGGATGACGGCGAGACGAGCTTCACACCCACGGCTGGAGTAATCATACAGACCATCACCGTCATTGCTCCCGACAATAGGGAACCAGTGGCAACTCCAGAGATACATGTCAACGGCAACTCCTTCACATTGGACTGCCCAACCCCAGGCGCAGACCTCTATTATTGTCTTGTGGATCACGCCAACGCATGGGATTACGGCATATTATACAATGGAACAGTGACACCAGGACGCTCGTGTCGCATAAGGGCCTATGCCACAAAGGAAGGCATGAAACGCTCTGAGGTGGCAGAGGCACAGTTGGAAGTGCCTTTGAACTTGCCGTATGCTGGTCGTCCATTCGTTCTCGATCCAGAACCGCTGACACGTGGCGTTATAGCCACAAAGGCCACGACGGGTTATCTCGTCAACTGGCGTTGGCTCATCAACGACCCTGCCGACATTGCGTTTAATGTCTATCGCAACGGCACAAAACTCAACGACACCCCGATAAGCGACAAGACCAACTACTTGGACAATGAGGGCAAGGAGACAGACAAATACACGGTTGAGACTATAAGCAATGGCATCGTTGTGGAGACATCAGAAGCCACCATGCTTGCCAAGGGCTATCTCGATATATCTCTGAACCGTCCAGAAGGCGGTGAGACTCTATCTGGACAATACGAATATGTGCCAGGCGACTGTATGGTGGCCGATGTTGACGGAGACCACGAGTATGAGATAATCATGAAGTGGGATCCCTGCAACTACGGAGAACCGGAGAACACCTCCACCACAGGAGCCGGACAGAAAGACAACTCGCAGGAGAGCTACACTGGCGAGGTGCTCATTGACGGCTACAGGATGGACGGCACACACCTGTGGCGCATCAACCTCGGACGTAACATCCGCGCAGGAGCGCACTACACCCAACTGATGGTATATGACCTTGACGGTGACGGAAAGGCTGAACTGGCTTGCAAGACAGCTCCCGGCACCGTTGACGGAAAGGGCAACTATGTGCTGATGGACGGCGATGACCCCAATGCCGACTATCGCTCGTCATCGTCATCAAGTCTCGGCCACATCACCTCAGGACCAGAGTATCTCACAGTGTTCAGTGGACTGACAGGAGAGGCACTCGCCACCACCCACTACCAGCCGGCACACAACGTGATAAGCAACGCCGAATGGGGCGACTCCTACGGCAACCGCTCTGAGCGTTACCTTGCCGCCGTGGCATACCTCGACGGAGAGCATCCTTCGTTGGTAATGTGCCGCGGCTACTATACCGCAGCATTCCTCTGGGCTGTTGATTTCAACGGAAACAATCTCACCACCCGATGGCTGCACAGCTCAATTCAAGGTGGCATCGGAGCACACGGCGAGGGAGCGCATACTGTTCAGGTGGCTGACGTAGATGGCGACTTGCGCGACGAGATAATCTACGGAGCCTGTGCCATCGACGACGACGGAACGCTTATCTACCGCACTGGTCTCGGACACGGCGACGCCATGCACGTTGGTGACCTGATGCCCGACCGCCCCGGTCTTGAAGTGATGATGGTACACGAGGAAACCACGGCGATGTATGGTATCGAGATGCACGACGCACTGACGGGAGAGCACATCAGCGGACAGTTCACGGGTAGCGACGTGGGCCGTGGCTTATGCGCCGATGTGGACGAAAACTATCGTGGTTGCGAGTATTGGGGCTATGAGTATAACTTCTATAACGCCGAGGGCGAGTTGCTTTGCACCAAGCGTCCTTCCATCAATTTCCGTACCTATTGGGACGGCGACCTGTTGGAGGAACTCACCGAGACTGGTGTCATCACCAAGTGGCAGGGAGTGACGAAGGGACAAACCACAGTAATAGATATGCCATCGGCATACGGCATAGGGACGAACCTCATCAAGCGCACACCTTGCCTTCAGGCCGACATCTTCGGCGACTGGCGTGAGGAGCAGATATACTACGACAAGGCAACATGCTCACATCTCTACATCTTCTCCACCCCATACGCCACTGAATACCGTGTACCGTGCCTCATGCACGACCATCACTACCGAATGGCTACCGTATGGCAAACGTCTGCCTACAACCAGCCGCCTCATCTCAGCTATTATCTTCCCGACTATATCAAGAACCAGGGAACAGGTATCGACACCATCGAGCATGAAGGAATTGATAACGGCAACACTCCGCTATTCAACCTTTCGGGACAACGCGTAAAAGAGTCATACAAGGGCTTGGTAATCAAAAACGGACGTGTAGCAGTACAAAATTAAATAACAATATAATGAAAACAACCTATCCGAAAATTGGAATTCGCCCTACCATAGACGGTCGTCAGGGCGGTGTACGTGAGAATCTGGAAGAAAAGACCATGAGCCTTGCAAAGGCTGTGGCTGAGTTGATAACAAGTAATCTGTGCAATGGTGACGGTACGCCCGTGGAGTGCGTCATAGCCGACGGCACCATCGGTCGTGTGGCTGAGAGTGCTGCCTGTGCCGAGAAATTCGAGCGCGAGGGTGTAGGTGCCACCATCACCGTTACGTCATGCTGGTGCTACGGCAGTGAGACAATGGACATGAACCCCTACTATCCGAAGGCTGTTTGGGGATTCAATGGAACGGAACGCCCCGGTGCCGTCTATCTCGCAGCCGTACTTGCTGCTCATGCACAGAAGGGACTGCCCGCATTCGGCATTTATGGCCACGATGTACAAGACCTTAATGACAACACCATTCCTGCCGACGTGGCAGAGAAGATACTGCGATTTGCCAAGGCTGCACAGGCTGTGGCAACGATGCGCGGCAAGAGCTATCTCTCGCTCGGCAATACCTGCATGGGCATTGCCGGCTCTATCGTCGATGCCGATTTCTTGCAGCACTACCTCGGCATGAGGACGGAATATGTGTCGTTGGTGGAGATACTGCGACGCGTTGACTTCGGCATCTACGACCAGGAGGAGTTTGAAAAGGCTATGGCATGGGTTGAGAAATACTGCAAGCCGCAGGAAGGTCATGACTACAACGAAGACCGTCCCCTCTTCCCCGGTACGCCTATGACCACCTTCAACGGCAAGGGTAAAGGCAAGAACCGTGAGGAGAAAGACCAGGATTGGGAGTTTACCGTGAAGACCATGATGATTATCCGCGACCTTATGGAGGGTAATCCGCGCCTCTTGGAGATGGGCTACAAGGAGGAAGCTCTCGGACATAACGCCATTGCCGGCGGTGTGCAGGGACAGCGTCAGTGGACTGACTATAAGCCCAACTTCGACTTCCCCGAGTCGATGCTTTGCACCTCGTTCGACTGGAACGGTCCGCGCGAGGCAAAGATTCTTGCCACGGAGAACGACTTCCTCAACGGTATGGCGATGCTGTTCGGACACCTGCTCACCAACCGTGGTGTCATGTTCTCCGACATACGCACCTATTGGAGTCCTGAAGCCGTGGAGCGCGTGGCAGGAAAACGTCCGGAGGGACAGGCTGCCAATGGCTTTATACATCTCATCAACAGCGGAGCCACCACGCTCGACGCCACAGGAGCTGCCACCGACAGCGAGGGCAAACCGACTATCAAGCCACACTGGAACCTGACTGACGGCGACGTGGAGGCATGTCTGAAGGCTACCAACTGGATGCCTGCCGACCGCGACTATTTCCGTGGTGGAGGCTACAGCTCCCACTTCGTCACTAAGGGCGGTATGCCAATGACAATGATGCGTCTGAACATGGTGGCAGGACTTGGTCCCGTACTTCAGTTGGCTGAGGGATGGACTGTGGAACTCGACCCAAAGACCCACGACATTCTCGACAAGCGTACCGACCCGACATGGCCGACGACATGGTTCGTGCCGCGCCTCGACGCGACAAAAGACTGCTTCAAGGATGTCTATTCAGTGATGAACTGTTGGGGAGCCAACCACGGAGCTATTGCCTACGGACATATCGGTGCCGACATGCTGACGCTCTGCTCCATCCTCCGCATACCTGTATGCATGCACAACATTCAGGACAAGGACATCTTCCGTCCTGCCGCATGGAACGCCTTCGGCATGGACAAGGAAGGAGCCGATTACCGTGCCTGTCATAATTTCGGACCAGTGTATAAGTGAAAATAAATATGCAACAATCCAAAAATCCGCTGATACCTCGCAAGTTTTTAGTCCCATTCATACTCGTCACGTCGCTCTTTGCCCTATGGGGATTCGCCAACGACATCACGAACCCCATGGTGGCAGCATTCCAGACCGTGATGGAACTATCTGCCGCAAAAGCCTCGATGGTGCAGTTTGCCTTCTATGGCGGCTACGCCACGATGGCTTTGCCAGCAGCTCTCTTCATCAGGAAATATTCCTATAAGAGCGGCATAATGTTGGGACTGGCTCTTTACGCCATTGGAGCCTTCCTCTTCATTCCTGCAGCAGCCTATCAGCAGTTCACCTTCTTCTGCATGTCGCTGTATATTCTTACCTTCGGACTGGCTTTCCTTGAAACTACTGCAAATCCGTTTATTCTCTCTCTTGGTGACAAGGAAACAGCCACCCGAAGGTTGAATCTATCGCAAGCGTTCAACCCTATGGGCTCGCTATGCGGAATGGGCGTGGCATCGCTCATTGTGTTGCCGCAGCTTTTTTCCGACCGTCGCGACGAGGCAGGACAGATTGTCTTCTTCGGACTCTCCGAAGCCGAGAAGGCTGAGATTCGTCTGCACGACCTCGCCGTAATCCGCGACCCATACGTGGCTATCGGCATCGTAGTGCTTATCATGCTCATTGTCATTGGGCTGACACGAATGCCTCAGACAAAGTGCGAAGAGCAGAACGCACAGGGTGACAGCCATGGTGTCAGACAGACATTGAAGAACCTATGGCACAACACCGTCTATCGTGAAGGCGTGGTGGCGCAGATATTCTATGTGGCGGCACAGATCATGACGTGGACATTTATCATTCAGTATGCCAACAATTTGGGAATCAACAAGGCGACAGCCCAGATGTATAACATCGTTGCCATGTCGATGTTCCTGTGCAGCCGCTTCATCTCCACCTTCCTTATGAAGTATGTCAATGGCCGTATGCTCTTGGCTATCTTCGGCTGTGGAGCTGCGATATGTACCGCAGGAACAATTCTCATTGTGGGAATGGCGGGGCTTTACTGTCTTGTAGGCATCAGTTTCTTCATGTCGCTCATGTTCCCCACCATCTACGGCATAGCATTGGAGAATGTTGACAGTCGCGATTCAACCCTCGGTGCCGCCTTCCTCGTGATGGCAATCGTGGGCGGCGCGTTGATGCCGCCATTGCAGGGAATCATCATTGACCAGCAGATGCTTTTCGGGCATCCTGCGGTCAATGTGTCGTTCATTCTTCCCTTGTTATGCTTTTTCGTGATTATCGCATACGGTTATCGCTCATATAAAAGATAGAAAATTGAAATGAAAAGACTGTTTGTATTTGCCTTGATGGTTACGGCGACATCGGTAGTGTCCAAGGCGCAGAACTATCCTTTCCAAAATCCAGCTCTCTCTGCTGAACAGCGTGCAGAGGATCTGGTAGGACGACTGACGATAGAGGAAAAGACCCAGCTGATGATTGATGGCTCCCATACCATCAAACGGCTTGGAGTACCTAAGTTCCAGTGGTGGAACGAGGCTCTGCATGGGGTGGGGCGAAATGGTTTTGCCACTGTCTTTCCCATCACAACACAGATGGCGGCATCGTGGGACGACCAGCTGACCTATCGCGTGTTCACTGCCGTCAGCGATGAGGCTCGCGCCAAGAATCAGGAGGCGAAGGAAAAAGGCAACATACAGCGTTACCAAAGCCTTTCGTTCTGGACACCGAATATCAATATCTTCCGTGACCCGCGATGGGGACGCGGACAGGAAACCTACGGCGAAGATCCCTATCTTACTGAGCGCATGGGGCTTGCCGTGGTCAATGGCTTACAGGGACAGACATACGACGGTAAACCCATCAACAAGAAATACGCCAAGCTTCTGGCTTGCGCCAAACACTTTGCCGTTCACAGTGGTCCTGAATGGAACCGCCATGTGTTTGATGTGCAGCAGTTGCCTGAGCGTGATCTCTGGGAGACCTATCTGCCTGCCTTCAAGGCTTTGGTGCAGAAAGGCAATGTGGCTGAGGTGATGTGCGCATACCAGCGCATTGACGGTGAGCCTTGCTGCGGCAATGCGCGCTACGAGCAGCATATTCTACGTGATGAATGGGGATTCAAGGGACTGATAACCAGTGACTGCGGTGCCATCAATGATTTCCTCCCCAACCGTCACAACGTGTCAAAGGACAACGAAGCGGCTCTTGCCAAAGCCATCCTCTCGGGTACCGATGTGGAGTGCGGCTCCGTATATAAGAATATTCCGGCTGCCGTTAAGCGTGGCGACATCACCGAGAAGCAGATTGACATCAGTCTGAAGCGACTGCTGAAGGCTCGTTTTGAACTGGGCGATTTTGACAATGACGACTTGGTGGAATGGACGAAAATACCCTCGACAGTCATAGCGTCAAAGGAACACAAGCAGTTGGCTTTGCAAATGGCAAGGGAAGGTACGGTGTTGCTAAAGAACAACGGGGTGTTGCCTCTCGATGCAAGCCGTCGTAACTCAAAAGCTGCCAGCATCGTGGTAATGGGTCCCAATGCCAACGACAGCATTATGCAATGGGGCAATTACAGTGGATTCGCCACAAAGACCGTCACCGTACTGGAAGGACTGCGTAATCTGTTGGGCGATGTGAAGTACGTCCAGGGTTGCGGACTTACCCGAAGTGAGATCTTTGAGAGCCGTTTCGACAGGATGCGTGCCCCACAGGGAGGACAAGGTATGCAAGTCCGTTATTGGAACAATGTGGATATGAAGGGAAATCCCGCGGCTGTCGTAACTCTTGACAACCCCATTAATTTGAGCAATGGCGGCAACACGGTCTTCGCTCCCGGTGTTAACCTCGAGAACTTCTCGGCTTGCTACGAGGGAACTTTTGTGCCCACTGAAGACGAGACACTCTTCCTTCGTGTCGGTGCCGATGACAAGGTGCGTGTAATAGTCAATGGTGATACTGTTGTCAACAATTGGAAGGTGCGCCATCGTATTCAGGAGGCAGCCCCGGAACTGAAGGTTAAGAAAGGCAACAGCTACCGCATCCAGATTGACTACGTTCAGGAGAGTGGCATGGCTGTGATGCAGTTTGACGTGTGCAAGAAATATACTCCTACCAAGGAACAGCTTCTTAACGAGATAGGCGATGCCGCAACGGTAGTGTTTGTCGGTGGCATATCGCCTCGTGTAGAGGGTGAGGAGATGAAAGTCAGCGAACCGGGATTCAAGGGTGGCGACCGCACCGATATTGAGTTGCCCGCCGTGCAGCGTCAGTTGCTGAAAATGTTGCATGAGGCAGGTAAGAAGGTCGTTTTCGTCAATTGCTCCGGTGGTGCAGTGGCTATGGTGCCTGAGCATGAGGAAACTTGCGATGCCATCATTCAGGCATGGTATGGCGGCGAGCTGGGCGGTCAGGCATTGGCGGAGATTATCACAGGCAAGTATAATCCGTGTGGCAAACTGCCGATGACCTTCTACCGAAGTGTCAACGATTTGCCCGATTTCCTTGACTACACGATGAAGAACCGCACCTACCGCTATTTCAAGGGCGATGCACTCTATCCCTTCGGCTATGGCTTGAGCTACACCACCTTTGACATCTCCAAGCCTGTTTATAAGAATAATAAAGTGAGCGTGACTGTCAAGAACACAGGCAAGATGGACGGAACGGAAGTGGTGCAGGTGTATATGCGCAACCTTGCTGACACCGAAGGACCGCTGAAGACTCTCCGTGCATATAAGCGAGTGGAACTGAAGGCTGGCGAGAGCAAAGCCATAGAGATAGACTTCCCGCGTGAGAGTTTCGAAGGTTGGGACATCAACACAAACACCATGCGCGTTGTGCCTGGCAAGTACGAGTTGATGGTTGGTGCATCGAGTGCCGATAAGGACTTGAAGCGCACTATGGTAACTGTTAAGTAAATTGACTCAAGTTTACTTCCCTTCGCTCAGTGACCGTTGGTTCGCATGTTAATCATCTTTAGAAATGAGCGTTCAATGAGCGGGCTGAACCAAAGGTCGCCGGCCGAAGGGAAAGGCAAAGCCCAACAGCTTATAGCCCAGGGCAACGCCCTGGGTAGGGAGACCACCACAAGTGCGCCCTGTAAGGGCAAAAGCATAAGAAACCAAGCGATTATGAAAAATTGTGCAAGGCGAGAGCAAAATCAACAAGCTTGTTTGATTGTTTTGCCGAGCCGCTGCCAATTTTATGAAAAAAAACGCTTTTGCCCTTACAGGGCGTATACATAACATGCCATTTAACCCACAGGGCGTTGCCCTGGGCTATGGGCTGCTGCCCCTTCGGGGCGTGCTCAATACGCTCATTACCAACTATATGGTACTTGCGAACCAACGGTCACTGGCCGAAGGATAAAGTAAACTTAAATAAATTGATTTTTTAGATGAAAGCATATTCTTTAGTGTTCATTCTGGCCATGGCGGTTACCAACGTCATGGCACAGAATGTTCCCCGCACCGAGAACCTCGGATTTAGCGGACCTACGATGGAGGCTTTGGGAGGTCCCGGTCCCCACTTCCTGAAATACAACAGCGACCCTGATGCAGGAAGTGCCGTGCGCTCGGGGCTTATTCCGCCAATCCGTCCGCTTGTCAATGCACAGATACGCGACGCTGTAGTCTGCGTGGGACATGATGGAAGATACTATCTCACAGGATCCACGGGCGATGATATATGGCGTAAGAATGACGGTGTGGAGCTTTGGGTGTCCAGTGATTTGAACCAATGGACATATCTCGGACTGGTGTGGTCGTTCGAGAAGGATGCTACATGGCAGAAGGCATGGCGTGACCACCACGGCCCTGTACGCGCATTATGGGCTCCCGAACTGCATTATGTGAAAGGTAACTACTATATTACGCTGTCCATGCCGCCGGGCGACCGCGGACTGCTGAAAAGTGTCTCGGGTAAGCCCGAAGGTCCATACGTCAACGCGCTTGCCGACGACGGCAAATGGGATGGAGACATTGACGCTTCGCTGTTTCAAGATGACGACGGCACAGTATATGTTGTTTGGGGAGGCGGATGGATAGCCAGAATGAAGGATGACATGAGCGGAATGGCAGAAGAACCGCGAAAGCCCCTGTTGCTGTCGCCCGACACCATAGCCTCGCATCATGCCCACACCTGCAGTACACGCCGACAATGTTCCGACATAGGACATGAGGGAGCTTTCCTGTTCAAGCGCAACGGCATCTATTATCTCACGGCGGCAGACACATACGAGGGCAGATATAGCTCAATGGTCGCCATGTCTGAAAATATCTATGGTCCTTACCGTCAGCGTCATGAGGCAGTTCCCTGTGGCGGCGGCACCTGCTATTTTAAGGACAATGAGAACCGCTGGTGGTGTACATTCTTCGGCAACGACAAACAGGCTCCTTTCCGCGAGATGCCCGCAATGGTTGAAGTGGGTTTTGCGGATGATGGTCACATCTTCTGCAAGGCGACGGCACAGGTGCGTTATACCGGCAGCACGCTGAGTGATCCGTAAAGTCATGATGGCGGTGATGCACCAGAGAGTGGGGTGGTATGTGTCGCCACAATATATAACCCCGCGGAGTTCTGTTGGCCGTTGGCTGTCAGCACCAGTGTCGATAGCGTGGAATATACTACGCTGTACCTGATACACGGTGAGATAATGCCCCTGCGCTACGGTGGGCAGTACAAGAACATCGGTCCGCAATATGTGAGAGGTGTTGAGGCGGATGACGGTTGCGCCGCATTGGATAGCGGGCAATGTTTCGTGGGCTGCGCAGTTGTCAGAGGGATATTCTTGGAAGAAACAGCCGCTCTACATACTCTTTCTGCTTCTCAAATGGCATCTTGATGCCTCCGTTTTCTATAATGGCAGGATATTCTTTTGATTTCCTGGCAAAAGTAGCCTTGAAAGGAGTTCCATTCAGCTCGGCTTCAAGTCGCATGGCACCATTACCCATTTCTGTCCAATGGAGATTGTTGACTGTGATACCCTTTCCTTCTATGGTATAATTGAATGACAGAGGTTTGTAGCCATTGAGCATAGAGAGCATCCTTGGAGACATTTCGGCAAAATGCTCCTCTATCTTGTCTATCCAATAGCCATCCACTCCAATGTCTTCGGCAACAGAACGGAATTGTGCGACACAGTCGGCGGTTTTCTGTATAATCTCATTGGGATTGGCAATACTGAATCTTCTGCCATATTCCATCAGATCTTCATATCCTATGCCAACGGTCTTTCCTCCAATTCTCAAATAATGTGCAGGGTCAAACTTGTGCCCGGGATTGAAGCATGAAAATGTCAAATCGTATGCCGGAGTTATGTGCCACCCTCCACCTTCTTCCATCATGAAAGAGAAGTTTCGGATATGTGCGTCAACATTCGTGGCAAGGATGTTGAATACAGTTCGCTTGAAGGTCTCCTCTTTTTCCTTGTAAGGAATGTTGAGCCTTTCCGCGACAGTCATCAAGTCCTCATAATTTCTCGCATTGGGACTCATGGCTGCAAGAGTCTGAGTGTGAATCTTCTTTCCGTCCTTCCTGTCATATCGTTGAGTTAGGAAATGCTCATCTCCATCAATCTTGATTAATTCCGACGGCATCATGGCGATTCCTGCCATCGTCGCGAGTTTATAATATACCATCTCAACCTTTGTAAGGGGGTAATAGTCTTTCTCGGCGAATTTCAACAGGTAGTACTTATAATCAGAAGACAACATAACCTGACCGGAACGGATTTCACCTGTCTTGTCATTTCTGGCAATAACGGCTTTGGTATGCTGACCACCTGCAGATGTACCTACCTCATACAGACTTTCCAGAGTGATGTCCTTACCGGCAATAACCGTTTCCTCTCTTTGTTCAAGAATCTCTTGAGCCTTGCGATAAAGTAGGTCAAGTTCGAGACTCATCTCACCTGATCCTATCTCCTGAGAAGGCTCGAACTCTAATGCTCCCATTCCCCGCTTGCCAATGAAAGACAGCTTGTCAACGGCTGTGAGACAATTTTCGTCAAGGTTGTTCGCCGATGCCCAGGCGGAGAAAACCGTATCTCCCCATTTTCCGGGAAGGCTGTCGCTGATGAAAGCGGGAAGACCATAGTAAATGCCATTATTGGCCTCGCCATAGAAGGGTAGCCTGCTCCTACGGTCGTGAATGGATGCCGTCAAGGGAGCAATGTCGAGTTCTCCTTTTAAAAAACTTGGAGCATACTCGAAAACGGAACGCTTCCTGCTTGCGTCCCATGTGAGTCTGCCTACTTCCTTACCCCATATTGTTACCTTAATGTTGTTGTTCATGCCTTACTCTTTTGGGTTTACTTGCATCTTGTCTTGCCAATGTATAGGGTGAAATGGGTATCTGAGGTAGAATATCGGCAATACCGTCGGCAAAGTCAATGGCTTTCAGAAGGGATATGAGATTGCCCAACTTGATATCATACGAATAACCCTGCTCAAACCTTCTGATGGTGAGCATACTTATACCTGATTGTTCGGCGACCTCTTTTTGTGTCATCCTCGCTGCAATCCGGTATTCCCTAAATCTCTTGCCCAATGCCTGAATAATTTGCACAGTGGGCATCTTCTTTATATCCATAGTTTCTTCCATTTCGCCGCAAAGGTACATAAACTTTCGGTAAGAGCCAAATATTTAGGTTAAAAATTAGTTTGTGAACGTTTAATTTGACATATTTATTCCTTTTAAAGAGTTGTTTTTACTCAAGGAAACTCCTTCTTTAACTTCCCCTACTTCCGAAAGTTGATTCCTTCAATAATTAACTCAAGTGCAGCCGAGGCTGTCCGTCTGAAGGCTGGCGAGAGGTTGGAAGATTTCGTGCATTTTTCTTTGTTATGATGAAGAAGACATTGAGCGCAAGGTGTCATCATTCCTGGAGGCGACGAAAACCGACAAAACGGTCATCGTTACAATGATAACGGACAAGGGACTCGAAAGGAACGAATATTCTGAGTGTATTCAAAAAGAAGTGACGCTCGACCAATTGTTTTTGTAGCGTCTTT
Organism: Prevotella sp.; assembly: GCA_051878735.1. Classification (GTDB taxonomy): domain Bacteria; phylum Bacteroidota; class Bacteroidia; order Bacteroidales; family Bacteroidaceae; genus Prevotella. Next base: position 19,171 of record JBJEKR010000030.1, read on the forward strand.
AACTCTTTTCGTCTTTTTTTGGAGGATTGTAGTTCTATTTGTATTTTTTTCATCCTATTTTGGACGTGTTTATACCAAGGGATGTGAATGTTTTGTTACTTTTGCAGTATAATTTCCAAAACAAAGAACAAAATACAATGAGAAAAAACCTGATTTCATTACTACTTTTGCTCTGCATTATGGGCATTGGAACAAGAGCAGCCGAGGTTATTCGCCTAAAGGCTGGCGATGCACAGCTGTCTGATGGACTGGTGCTGAAAAACGGCGAAATACACAAGTGGAACAATGTTGGGCAAACAATTACATGGCAAGCCGATCTTCAGGCTGGGCGTTATGCCGTGACCATGCACTATGCCGAGCCTTACGCCGGAAGTGTGGCGGCTGTTGCCGTTGGCAGTCAGGAGGTGGTCGCCTTAATGCAGCCGACTGCCAGTTGGACTACATGGCGCACTTCCCGACTTGGCGTGATTGACGTAAAGTCAAGCGGCAGGCAGAGTGTCGTTTTGCAAGGGCGGCAGCTTTCCCTCGTCGGCGAGGAATGTAAGGAGGCACTGCCCGATGTGGCATGGCTGCAACTCACTCCTACCGATGATGTCGCCACGAGTACTCCCATAGGAATGTCACAGGACTTCAAGGGCAAACCCATCTTCGACGGCAAGACCCTCAACGGGTGGGAAGGTAACGACGGTGAGGCTTCGCTCAAGTGGTTCCGTGTAGAAAAGGGTGCCATCGTGGCAGGTTCTATGAAGGAGAACATTCCCCGCAACGAATTCCTTCGCACCGCGAAGAAATATACCAACTTCGAGTTGCGTCTGAAATTCCTCGTCAAGGCACCCAAGGGCAAGGGATGGAACGGCGGTGTGCAGTTCCGCTCTGTGCAGCACCCCGAAAAGCCTTACGAGATGCGCGGCTATCAGGCTGACATCTATGCCCGACGTTGGGGTGGTGTCTATGACGAGTCGCGACGTGGCAAGTTCCTCGGCTCAATCCTCAGTGAACAGCCCTGCAAGGCAGACGAATGGAACGAGTATGTGTTGCGATGCGAGGGACCGCGTGTTCGCCTGTGGCTCAACGGCAAGCCTGTAGTGGATTATATTGAACCTTACGCCTATGCTCCGCACCCCACATGGGGAATGATTCCTCAGAAGGGATACATCGCCGTGCAGGTTCATGAACGCAACAATCCTTTCGAGGTGTGGTATAAGGACATCTGCTTGGAAGAACTGAAGGTGGCTGACCCTCAGTTTCAGCCATACAACAGCTACGGACTGCTTACCTACGGCACTCCGACGGCTGAGCGTCTCGGTTGGAAAGTTGGCTTGCAGGCATACGACCTGAAGCGTGTGATGACATTCTTCGAGGCTGTTGACATGTCGGTTGCGCTTGGATTGAAAAGTATCGAAGGCGTGGGTATGCGTCTGAGTCAAGAAACACAGGAGTCGTTCGGTCCCGACATGAGCGACGAGTGGAAAGAGCGTGTGCGCCAAAAACTTGCCGACTCTGGTGTCACGCTGTCGAGCTACTACCGCCGCATTTCGGCTCGCGATGCAGAGAAGACGATAAAGTTCTGTAAGGAAATGAACATGATGCTGGTCACCGACCCGCAGCGCATTCCCAACAGTGGGACGAAAGACAATCCCACTCCCGGCAGCATGGACTACTATGAGGCACTGTGCAAGAAGTATCAAGTGCGCATGGTGCTCACCAACCATCCCAAGGTTGACAATTCGCCCTACTCCGACCCCGATGTGGTGCTGTCAGACCTCAACGGTCGTGACCCGCTTTTAGGTGCATCCATCGACTTCGGTCATTTTATGCGCGACGGTCGTGACCCGTTGGAAATAGCCCGCAAGTATGTCGCTGCCGGTCGTATGCACCACTTCCACTTCCGTGATGTCGAAGGACTGCGTCCCGACTCCAAGGACTGTGTCGTCGGACAGGGAGCAGCACATATCCCAGAAATCCTGCAACTGCTTGTGGAAAAAGGTGTCAAGCCCGTCGTAGCCTTCGAATACGAGCGTGACATGTATAATCCGCTGGTGGATATCATCCCCAGTGTGACGGCATTTGAGAGAGAGTTGGGAAGGAGTGTTAATCCTCAGTGATGTATATAAATTAAGGATATGTCAACGATGCTGCCATCGTTGACATTTCTTTGATTCATTGGTTATGACACATTGCTTGTGAAATCCTCTGATGAGATGACAAAATGATATTTTTGTTTTGTCAGCTTCTTGGCATAAAATAGAAGCTGGCAGTGTTGTTTTTGACAGAAATAATATTATATATGTTGCACATTCCGTACTATTTCGCACAAGTTTGCAGGGAATTTTACCATATTTTCCGTGGGTGTACTACCAAGAATCCTGTGGACGTACTACCAAGCACCCTATGGTCGTACTGCCAAGCACCCTAACGCCGTACGTCCATACAACCTTAGGACGTACGACCACAGCCGCTTGGACGTACGTCCATGGAATTTGCATTGGGCAAAAATGGGGTTTTTCTCTCATTTCCTCACAAAAACCGCCTAATTTGCGAATAATGAGACTCGCTTATTTGCGAGGAACTATCTGTTCCGTCAATTCCGTCACATTCTCAGCGCAATACTAAAAATCAATATGTAACCAAAATGTCGTTTAACCCGTCATATTAGTTTTCGGCTACAATACAGTTGTGATAATACGTACATATTTAATTGGATTTTAATCCTTTTGGGATTATTTTCGTCCAATTGTGTACAATAATGTACCATTAGGCACGAATAAAATCAGTACATTTGCAGCGAAAAACAATTATAAATATGAATAA
>JBJEKR010000031.1:0-70908 GCA_051878735.1 Prevotella sp.
TACTTCCCAAAGAAACCAACCATTCGGGTACAGACCGTGGATATTTCAAATGACACGCAGCTTACTTTATTCTAAAGTATATTCGTCGAACTCACGTTAAAGAGCAAAATTTTAGTTAGAAATTCTTGCAAAATTCATTTGTTTTATGTAATTTTGCACTCATAAGATTTTCTACATCTTATCACAATAAGGCTATATGCCGAAGGACTTTGATCCTACGAGCCCTCTTCGGAGGGCTTTTTCATTTCATGAAAGATGCGCTAAGTGTTGACTTTAATGGTAATATATTTGCTGTTTTCTTGTTTTGAAAAAGCTTTTTTACTTTTTATATAAAAATAATGCACTAAAAGTTTGGTTGTTTGCATAAATATGTATATCTTTGCGCTCGAAATTGTATAAACATACAGAGATGAGAATAAAGAAGGACAGACTGGAAACCCTGAGAATGATAATATCGAGCAGGGAGATGGGCAGTCAGGAAGAACTCCTTGCAGCTCTACAGAAAGAGGGATTCAAACTGACTCAAGCCACGCTGAGTCGCGACTTGAAGCAGCTCAAGGTGGCTAAGGCGGCAAGTATGGGCGGCAACTACGTCTATGTGTTGCCTAACGTCACGATGTACAAGCGCGTGAGCAGTCCGGCGCAGGTGAAGGAGATGATGCAGGTGCCAGGGTTTATCTCGATAAACTTTTCGGGAAACATGGGCGTAATAAAGACTCGACCAGGATATGCCAGCAGCATTGCCTACAACATTGACAATAGTAACATACCTTACATATTAGGTACGATAGCGGGTGACGACACTATTTTCATCGTCGTCAGCGAACACGCCTCGGAGGCCGACGTGGTGTCGGCGTTGAGTAAGGTGGTGCCGAATATGGTTTAGGTGGGCAAACATAGACATTATTTAAAGATGTAGATAAAGAAGATATAAAAAAATGGAAGATAACGAATCTATAGAACAACCCTCAGATAGTGTGCAGGGGAATCCTTCCCTCCTCCCGGTGGAGGGGACGGGCATTTCCGTGCTGGTTGCCGATGCCTCGCATGAGAAGTACGTTGACACCATTTTGCAGACTATTGCCGACGCGGCAAAGGTTCGTGGCACTGGAATTGCCAAGCGAACACACGAATACCTCGCAACAAAGATGAAGGAGGCGAAGGCCGTCATAGCATTGTGCGGCGACCGCTTTGCCGGATTCAGCTACATCGAGACGTGGGGCAACAAGCAGTATGTGACGACTTCGGGACTTATCGTCCATCCCGACTTCCGACATCTTGGTGTGGCAAAGAAGATTAAGGACATGACTTTCACGCTGGCACGCACTCGATGGCCTCATGCCAAGATTTTCAGTCTTACGAGTGGTGCGGCGGTGATGACGATGAACACCCAACTCGGCTATCAGCCCGTGACCTTTGCCGACCTTACCGACGACGAGGCTTTCTGGCGTGGCTGCGAAGGCTGCATCAATGTGGATGTGCTTCACCGCACAAACAGAAAATACTGTATCTGCACAGCCATGCTGTATGATCCCGAAGTGCATCTGCCGGCAAAATTGCCTCAGGAAGTTTTGGATCGCATCCGTTCTCTTGACAAATGATAGTAGTGAATAGATAATAAAAAATATAATATGAAAAAGAAAGTAGTAGTCGCCTTTTCAGGCGGATTGGACACCTCTTATACGGTTATGAAACTGAAGGAGGAAGGGTATGATGTTTATGCGGCTTGCGCCAATACCGGCGGATTCAGCGCTGAACAGTTGAAGAAGAACGAGGAGAACGCCTATAAGCTCGGAGCAGTGCAGTATGTGACGCTCGACGTTACCCACGAGTATTACGAGAAGTCGCTGAAGTACATGATTTTCGGTAACGTGCTGCGCAACAACTGCTATCCTATCTCGGTTTCTTCAGAGCGCATCTTCCAGGCAATAGCCATCGCACGCTATGCCAAGGAGATTGGTGCCGATGCCATAGCACACGGCTCGACGGGTGCCGGCAACGACCAGATACGTTTCGACATGACTTTCCTCGTGATGGCTCCTGGCGTGGAGATTATCACCTTGACACGCGACAACAAGCTGACACGCAAGGAAGAGGTTGACTACCTTAACGACCACGGATTCTTTGCCGACTTCACAAAGCTGAAGTACTCATACAACGTGGGCATTTGGGGAACAAGCATCTGTGGCGGCGAGCTGCTCGACCCGACACAGGGATTGCCCGAGGATGCTTATCTGAAGCACGTCACCGCCAAGGAGCAGGAGGCAACGCTGAAGATTACCTTCGACAAGGGCGAGATAGTTGCCGTGAACGGCGAGAAGTTTGACGACAAGGTTGCCGCCATACAGAAGATAGAGGAGATAGGTGCATCATACGCCATTGGCCGCGACTGCAACGTGGGCGACACCATCATCGGCATCAAGGGCCGTGTAGGTTTTGAGGCAGCCGCTCCAAAGCTCATCATCGAGGCTCACCGCCTGCTTGAGAAGTCAACGCTGAGCAAGTGGCAGCAGTATTGGAAAGATCAGGTTGCCAACTGGTATGGCATGTTCCTCCACGAGAGCCAGTATCTTGAGCCAGTGATGCCAGACATCGAGGCAATGCTGACCTCTTCGCAGCGCAACGTAACAGGCACGGCGATACTGAAGCTCCGTCCATACGGCTTTGAGACAGTGGGCATCGACTCTGACAACGACCTCACGAAGTCGAAGCTCGGCGAGTATGGCGAGACGCAGACAGGCTGGACATCAGACGAGGCAAAGGGCTTCATCAAGGTGTCGAGCACTCCGCTGAGAGTATATTATGGTATTCACAAGGACGAAAAAAGATAAAACATTATGGAAAAGAGATTCTATCTGTCATCCACCGACAAGAAACTGGGTGGCGTATGCGGCGGTCTGGCTGAGTATTTCGGCGTAGATCCGCTCATTGTGAGACTTGCGTTTGTGGCCCTCATCCTGGGATGGGGTTCGGGAGTGTTGCTCTATATCCTACTTTGGGTTCTTGCTCCCAAAAGCAATTGAGTGATGGTTAAGGTAGGTATATTAGGTGCCGCCGGCTATACTGGCGGCGAACTTATCCGTCTGCTCATAAACCATCCTGAGGCTGAGATTGTCTTCGCCAACAGTGAGAGCAATGCCGGCAATCACGTAGCTGAGGTGCATGAAGGACTGTATGGCGACTGCGACCTGATGTTTACGTCGGAGATGCCTTTCGACAAGGTTGACGTGGTGTTTTTCTGTTTCGGCCATGGCAAGAGCGAGGCGTTCCTGAAGGAACACTCCATACCAGAGAACGTGAAAATAATAGACCTCGCACAGGATTTCCGTCTTGCCGCCCCCGGCAACGACTACGTTTATGGTCTTCCAGAAATAAACAGGGAGAAGATTGCCAAGGCGCAGCACGTTGCCAATCCGGGCTGCTTCGCCACCTGCATACAGTTGGGACTGCTTCCCGCCGCAAGCATGGGGTTGCTGACCGAAGACGTTGCTGTGAATGCCATAACAGGCAGCACTGGAGCCGGACAGAAGCCAAGCTCCACGACACACTTCTCTTGGCGCATGGGCAACATGAGCATCTACAAGGCCTTCAACCATCAGCATGTGCCAGAGATAAAGCAGAGCCTGCGTCAGGTACAGGGACAGTTGGATGTGGATATTGACTTCATTCCATATCGTGGCGACTTTGCCCGCGGTATCTTCGCTACCGAGGTGGTAAAGACCGACAAGTCTTTGGAAGAGATTGTCGAAGGCTATAAGGCATTCTACAAGGATGCCCGTTTCACGCATTATGTGGATAAGGCAATCGACATGAAACAGGTGGCGAATACCAACAAATGCCTCGTACATTGCGACAAGTTCGGCGACAAACTTCTCGTCACCTCCACCATCGACAACCTCCTGAAGGGTGCCGTTGGTCAGGCAGTGCAGAACATGAACATCATGTTTGGCATTGATGAGGCTGCGGGATTGAGGCTCAAGCCGAGTGCATTTTAATTAAGAGTTAAAAAAATAAGAATTAAGAAAGAATGCAATTATTTGACGTATATCCTCTTTTCGACATAAACATCGTAGAGGGCAAGGGGTGCAAGGTATGGGACGACAAAGGCCAGGAATACCTTGACATATATGGTGGCCATGCCGTTATCAGCATTGGGCATTGTCACCCTCACTATGTAGAGATGATGAAGAGTCAGCTCAACAAGTTGGGATTCTATTCCAACTCCGTCATCAACAAACTACAGCAGCAGTTGGCAGAACGACTGGGCAAGGCTTGCGGCTATGACGACTATCAGCTGTTTCTGATAAACAGCGGTGCCGAAGCCAATGAGAACGCGCTGAAACTGGCGTCGTTCAAGACAGGGCGTACTCGCGTACTTTCTGCCGAGAAGGCTTTCCACGGCAGAACATCACTTGCCGTTGAGGTGACCAACAACCCCAAAATCATTGCGCCAATCAACGCCAACGGGCACACCACTTATCTGCCTCTCAACGACCTTGAGGCATGGGAGAAGGAACTGGCAAAGGGCGACGTCTGCGCCTGCATCATCGAGTGCATACAAGGCGTTGGCGGCATAAGGCTTGCCACAGCTGAGTTTGCCCAAGGACTCCATGCCCTCTGCAAGAAGTATGGTGCAGTGCTGATTTGCGACGAGATACAATGCGGCTACGGGCGCAGCGGAAAGTTCTTCGCTCACCAGTGGTTAGACATTCGTCCCGACATCATCACCTGTGCCAAAGGCATTGGCAATGGTTTCCCGATGGGAGCCGTGCTTATCTCGCCCGACTTCAAACCCGAATACGGACAGCTTGGCACCACCTTCGGCGGCAACCACTTGGCTTGTACAGCAGCCCTTGCTGTGCTCGACGTTATGGAGCAGGAACATCTTGTGGAGAACGCCCGTGAGGTTGGCGACTATCTTTTGGAGAAACTTAAGGAGATGCAGCAAACCGAGCCGCACATCGTAGATGTACGTGGTCGTGGCTTGATGATAGGCATAGAGCTTGACATTCCGCACAAGGAAATCCGCTCCCGCCTGTTGTTCGACGACCACATCTTCACCGGCTGTGCCTCGACAAACATCCTCCGTCTCCTGCCGCCACTCTGCTTCTCGAAAGCGGATGCCGACACGTTCTTAGACCGACTAAAATATAATTTATCAATAATATAACGCTCACCTCTCCCTCCTCCCCAGGGAGGGGTAAGGGGGTGGGCCTCCAACACATTATGAAAGTTTCAGTTATCGGAGCAGGCGCAATGGGCGGTGCCATTGTCCAGGGCCTGCTGAAAGGAGATTTCGCAAAGAACTCCGACATTACAGTTGCCGACCCTTCGCAGAAGGCCATCGACCAGTTTGCAGAATCGGGTGCCAGCATCACTACCGACAACAACATCGCCGCCGAGTCGGCTGACATTGTCAACGTAGTAGTAAAGCCTTGGCTCGTCGAGCCAGTGCTCAAGGGCATCAAGTCGTCGCTCAACTACAAGAAGCAGATTCTCGTCGTTGTGGCTGCGGGCGTATCGTCAGAGCAAATCAAGGAGTGGCTGCACAAGGACGGCGAAGACATGATTCCATTCTTCCTCGTCATTCCAAACATTGCCATTGCCCTGCTCAGCTCAATGACGTTCATCGTGCCTGCCAATGCCTCGCGTGAGAACACCAAACTTATCAGCGAAATGTATGGCAGCATGGGTGAGGTGCTGATTGTTGACGAGAAGCATCTTGCCGCTGGCACGACACTCGCCTCGTGTGGCATAGCCTACGCCATGCGCTATGTGCGTGCAGCATCGGAAGGCGGTGTAGAGATAGGCTTCAAGGCCGACGATGCCAAGAACATAGTCTTGCAGACGGTAAAGGGAGCCGTGGAACTGCTTCAGGCTACTGGCAACCACCCCGAAGCTGAGATTGACAAGGTGACGACACCTGGCGGAGTAACCATCCGTGGACTTAACGAGATGGAGCACGCAGGATTTACAAGTGCCGTTATCCGTGGCATTAAGGCAGGATTGTCAAGTAAATAATAGAAAACAAAATAACAAAGACCTATGCACGACGCAATAGAACAAATCGGAGAAAGACTCCGTGGCTTGCGCGACGTTCTCGACATACCGGCAGAGGACGTTGCGCAACTGTGCGATTTGGACATCGACACATATCTGAAGATGGAAGCTGGCGATGGCGAGCTGTCCATAAGTAGTTTACAGAAAATCTCTAAGAAGTATGGCATTGCACTCGACGTACTTCTCTTCGGCGAGGAGCCGCACATGAGCACCTATTTCCTTACGCGCAAGGGACAGGGCATGAGCGTAGAGCGCCGTAAGGAATACAAGTACCAGAGCTTGGCAAGCGGTTTCCGCAGTCGTACTGCCGACCCGTTTATGGTCACTGTGGAGCCAAAACCAGACGACACGCCATTGCACAAGAACTCGCATCAGGGACAGGAGTTCAACATGGTGACTGAAGGTACTCTCGAACTTACCATCGGTAAGCGTATTCTCGTACTTAACGAGGGCGATAGCGTGTATTTCGATGCCACTCAGCCACACTGCATGAGAGCACTCAACGACAAGCCTGTGAAATTTCTTGCCATCATTCTTTAATCACTCAATAACGTTATGATAGAAAGATTCCTAAAACAGACTACGTTCACCTCGCAAGAGGACTATGCACGTAATCTCGAGTTTATAATTCCCTCACACTTCAACTTCGCCTACGACGTTATGGACCAGTGGGCAGAGGAGAAACCAGAGAAGCTTGCGCTGCTGTGGACCAACGACGAGGGCGACTGCAAGCGTTTCTCGTTCCGTGACCTTAAGGAGCTGAGCGACCGCGCCGCTTCATATTTCATGCAGCTTGGAATTGGTCGTGGCGACATGGTGATGCTCATCTTGAAGCGTCGCTATGAGTTCTGGATTTCAATGCTCGCACTCCATAAGATTGGAGCCGTGGCAATTCCCGCCACACACATGCTCACAACCCACGACATCGTTTATAGAAACAACCGTGCCAGCGTGAAGGCAATAGTCTGTGCAGGCGAGGAATACATAATGCAGCAGGTGGCAGCCTCAAAGGCTGAGAGCCCAACGCTTGAGACCCTTATCTGCATCGGCCCTAAGCAGGCAGAGGGCTTCCACGACTGGCACAAGGAGTGGAACGATGCTCCGCAGTTTGTGCGCCCTGCCGTTCCAAACGACAACGACGACACCATGCTGATGTATTTCACCAGCGGAACAAGCGGCGAGCCGAAGATGGTTGCCCACAACTATCTCTACGCCATGGGACACCTGACAACAGGAGTCTATTGGCACAACCTTGCAGAGGACAGCATACATCTCACGGTGGCAGACACAGGCTGGGGCAAGGCCGTTTGGGGCAAGTTCTACGGGCAGTGGTTCGCGGGAGCTGCCGTCTTCGTTTTCGACCACGAGAAGTTTACTGCCGACAAGATACTGCGTCAGATTGAGCAGTATCGCATTACGTCGTTCTGCGCTCCTCCAACGGTATATCGTTTCCTTATCCACGAGGACTTCTCGCATTACGACCTCTCGTCGCTGCGCTACTGCTGCACGGCGGGCGAGGCACTCAACCCTGCCGTATTCGACAAGTTCAAGGAACTGACAGGCATCTCGCTGATGGAAGGTTTCGGACAGACGGAAACGACGATGACTCTCGGCACAATGCCTTGGACTAAGCCAAAGCCCGGTTCAATGGGATTGCCCAATCCTCAATACGATATCGACCTCATCAAGTCTGACGGTACCCCTTGCGAGGATGGAGAGAAAGGCGAGATTGTCGTTAGGACAGACAAGGGTGATCCTGTGGGATTGTTCAAATATTACTATCGCGATGAGGAACTGACACAGAGCGTTTGGCACGACGGACTTTACCACACGGGCGACGTGGCTTGGCGTGACGAGGACGGTTACTACTGGTTTGAGGGTCGCATCGACGATGTAATCAAGTCGAGTGGCTACCGCATTGGTCCGTTTGAGGTTGAGAGTGCGCTGATGACCCATCCAGCCGTAGTGGAATGTGCCATTACTGGTGTGCCTGACGAGATTAGAGGCATGGTGGTGAAGGCTACGGTGGTTCTTCACAACGACTGGAAGGCAAAGGCTGGCGACGACTTGATAAAGGAGCTGCAGAACCATGTGAAGCACGTTACTGCACCATATAAGTATCCACGTATCATTGAGTTTGTCGATGAGTTGCCAAAGACAATCAGTGGCAAGATACGCCGCGTGGAGATTAGGGAAAAGGACAAGAAATAAATGAGAATTGTTATAAAGGTTGGCAGCAACGTTCTCACTCGCAGAGACGGACATCTCGACATAACACGCATGTCGGCCATCATAGACCAGATAGCGTGGTTGAAGCAACAGGGGCACGAGGTAATTCTCGTGTCGTCTGGTGCTGTGGCTTGCGGGCGGCGTGAGCTGAAGGTTGACCACGATCTCGACACCGTGGAGCAGCGCCAGCTTTTTTCCGCCCTCGGTCAGGTGAAGCTCATAGGACTCTATTATGACCTTTTCCGCGAGCACAACATGCATGTAGGGCAAATTCTGACCATGAAGGAGAACTTCCAACCTGGCGAGCAGTACGACAACCAGCGTGCTTGTATGAGGGTAATGCTCGAAAACGATGTTCTTCCAATCGTCAACGAGAACGACACCGTGAGCGTAACAGAACTTATGTTCACCGACAACGACGAATTGAGCGGACTTATAGCTCAGATGATGAACGCCGACATGCTCGTCCTGCTGAGCAACATCGACGGTATCTTCACCGGTCATCCCGACTCTCCCAACTCACGACTAATTCCCCAAGTGGCATCCGGACACGACTTGAGCGAATACATTCAGGCCGAGAAGAGTGCCTTCGGTCGTGGCGGCATGCACTCGAAATACACCACGGCCACTCGCGTACAACAGTCGGGCATTAAGGTGATTATTGCCAATGGCGAGCGTGAGAATATCCTCATCGACCTTATCACCTCACCATCAACCACTCCACACACCGTCTTCTTAAGCGATAAAAAATAACTTAACAGCCCACGTGCTCATCGCATCAGCGATGGATATCAAAAGAACAAGATGAAAGAAACATTCAAAAGAACAAAAAATGCCAGCCGACTATTGACAACCATCTCTGACGAGAAGCGCAATGAGGTGTTGCTTGCTGTTGCCGATGCTATCTGCTCGCAGAAGCAGCGCATATTGGCAGCCAACGCCCTTGACCTTGCAAAGATGGACCCGAAGAATCCACTCTACGACCGTCTGCAACTCACTGACAAGCGTCTCGACGACATTGCGTCCGACATGCGTAGCGTCAGCAAGTTACCGTCGCCATTGGGTCGGACTCTGAAGGAAACCACGCTGCCTAACGGCCTTCGGTTGAAGCGTGTCAGCGTTCCTTTCGGAGTCATTGGCATGATATATGAGGCACGTCCCAACGTCACCTTCGATGTTTTCTCGCTTTGCTTCAAGAGCGGCAACGCATGCGTTCTGAAAGGAGGAAAGGATGCTGACTGCAGCAACCGCGAGGAAGTGGCGTTGATTCACGAGGTGCTTGCCCAGCATGGCATTTCTACCGACATCGTCGCCCTGCTGCCAGCCACACACGAGGCAACAGCGGAGATGCTCAATGCCGTTGGCTATATCGATGTATGCATACCACGTGGAGGACGCAAACTTATCGACTTCGTGCGCGACAATGCCAAGGTGCCTGTCATTGAGACGGGAGCAGGTGTGGTGAGTGCTTATTTTGATGAGTTTGGCGACATTGAAAAGGGTCGCCGAATAATTGACAATGCCAAGACCCGCCGCGTCAGCGTGTGCAATGCCCTCGACTGCCTCATCATCCACCGCTCACGTCTTGCAGAACTCGATGTGTTGATTGAGCCAGTGAAAAATAAGAATGTCGAAATCGTTTATGGCGACTATGGAGTTGAGTTTATGGACTACAAGATGTCTATAAAAGTGGTTGACTCGCTCGACGAAGCCCTCGACCACATAGCCACCTACGACTCTGGCCACAGCGAGTGCATCATAACGGAGAATGAGGCCAATGCACGCAAGTTCCAGCAGATGGTAGATGCCGCATGCGTCTATGTCAATGCCCCAACGAGCTTCACCGACGGTGCACAGTTCGGCCTTGGAGCAGAGATAGGCATCAGCACACAGAAACTCGGCCCCCGCGGTCCTATGGGACTGGAGGAAATCACCACCTACAAGTGGCTCATTGAAGGGGAAGGACAGATTAGAAATTAAGACTTTTGAATTAGAAACTCAAGTTTCGCATGTCTTTGACATGCTGTCAGTTGACGAGTTGACAAGTTAATAGTCATCTTGCTCAAGCTGCCTTTTCGGTAGAAAGCTAACAACTCGTTCACTTGGAGCAAGTTTTTAACTTGCGAAACTTAAATATTTGAGAATATGAAGACATACACAAACGTTTTTGACCTCGGCGACCTCAACCAGGCTCTCGCCGAAGCATTTGAGATTAAGAAAGACCGTTACAAGTATGAGGCATTGGGTCATCACAAGACCTGTCTCCTCATCTTTTTCAACAACTCGTTGCGCACACGCCTCTCTACACAGAAGGCTGCACGTAACCTCGGCATGGACGTCATCGTGCTTGACGTAAACCAGGGAGCATGGAAACTTGAGACAGAGCGTGGCGTTGTCATGGACGGCGACAAGAGCGAGCATCTGCTTGAAGCCATCCCAGTCATGGCAAGCTATTGCGACATCATCGGTGTGCGTTCCTTTGCCCGCTTTGAGAGCCGTGAAGACGACTACACTGAGAAGATTCTCAACCAGTTCATAAAGTATTCGGGCAAACCTGTATTCTCCATGGAGGCAGCCACAGGCCATCCCCTGCAGGCTTTCGCCGACCTCATCACAATAGAGGAATACAAGCGCACCGAGCGGCCAAAGGTCGTGCTGACGTGGGCACCCCATCCCAAGGCTCTTCCACAGGCTGTGCCAAACTCCTTTGCCGATTTTATGAATGAGGCAAACGTCGATTTCGTCATCACCCATCCTGAAGGCTATGAGCTTGACCCCAAATTCGTCCGTGGCGCAAAGGTTGAGTACGACCAGCGCAAGGCCTTCGAGGGAGCGCAGTTCATCTACGCCAAGAACTGGGCTTGCCCAGGCGTGACCAATCCTGACGACTACGGCAAGATTCTGTCGAAGGACATGTCGTGGACTGTTGACAGCGAGCACATGTCGTGGACCGACAATGCCTTCTTCATGCACTGTCTGCCTGTTCGCCGCAATATGATTGTAAGCGACGATGTAATAGAGGCGCCCACCTCTCTCGTCATTCCCGAGGCTGCCAACCGCGAGATTTCCGCAACAACAGTATTGAAGCGAATGTTGCAGAGCTTGTAGTGTTACTAAAGCATACAAAAATAATCAATAATGCCGACGAAACCATGGTTAAGTCGGCATTATTTTTTTTGTTTTATTTCCTTGTGAATTTTCTTGGTTTCGTGCTTTTCATCAGCTTGCGCACGTCGTTGGCAGTGAATGGCAGACTGCCGCGCCCGAGTTCTGGAGCATTGAACGACTTGAGAAAGTTGTCGTAGAAATGTGGATAGCGTTGCGGAAGTACAAATGGCTTGTGCGCTTTTCCCTTGCTGTCAACATAGCAGAAATAGGGTTTGCCGTAGAGACCGTCGTCACGCTTGCTGGCAAACACAAACCATCGGCTGTTGCTGCTCCAAGAATGGTATGTATCGGATCTATTGCTATTGACAATAGACAACGAGTCAACGGTCATTGTTTTTAGGTCAAGCATGTGAAGGTCTGTCTCACGATGCCATATTGGGAATGTTCCGTAATCCTGCACGGTGTATAACAGGTAACGACCATCGGGCGACACTCTGGGGTGGCATATTGAAGTGCCGGCAACGGTCAGTGTATCAACTTTGGTACCAAAACTTTCGTTGTCGGCATCGAAAGAAATTCGGCAAAGGTGGTATTGCAGCGAATTGATGTTCTCCTCCACGTCGCCAGAAAAAGGAGGCTTTTTTGATGTGCAGAAATAAATCTCACGACCATCGGGCGTAAAGGTTGGGAAAGTCTCAAGCCATGTTGAATCCTCCAATTGTGGACAAGTCACGATATGTCCGTCTGTTAGGTCGGCAACATACACGTCAGATGCCGAGTCGAATACTTCCAGACGCTTGCTGCCTGCGGAGTGGAAAGCTGGGATTATCTTGTTGGCAGAGAAAACGATGTACTTGCCGCCGGGATGGAAGCCGAAATAGACACTACCACCGACCATGCCGTCAGCCTTGATGTCGAGAAGCGACAACTCTCCGTTGCGGTTCAGCACAGCACCACCACCATCGCCACGGACGTACATCATGGAGAGTTCTGGATTCTGTTGGCTGTAGGTGTGACAATTCATGCAACGGTTGCCCACTCTTTCATGGTCGCAGAAGTTGCGCGTCGAGAAATTCTCCACACAACGCTCTTGAAGCTGCAAACGGCTAAAAACCTCATAGTCTGGCTCAATTAGTCGATAGGTGAGGTATGGATCGAGCTTGTCGGCTACTACGTTCCATGTGAAGGAATTGCAGACGAGCCATTTGTCTTTGTGAGCTATATGTATGGTTACTGAGATTTTCTTGCCCACATTTGTCTGAAGCAGTTTATGCCAGTCGTCCTCGTCGATGGTTATGCCGTCATTGTCGCTTTTTGCCAGTAGCTCGCCATTGGCATAGACCTTAACCCCCTCGGCGAGTGAGTCTCGCACGAGGAAATTGAGTGGCGCAATGTTTACTGGAATTGTCACGTTGGCGTAGTCGGGATAGATTGGGGCATCCTTGCCTGTTGCCACTTCCGTCCTATTGTCGCATGCCACCAAGAGCAATGCAAAAAAAATAAATATATAGTATCTCATACCCTCTTAATTCTTCATTCTTCACTCTTAATTCTTCATTTTTCACTCTTAATTCTTCATTTTCGCTCTTCACTCTTCATTTTCATTCCGTTATTTAATAGCGCTCTGTACATTTCTTCCGTTGGCATCCCATAATGCGGTATATAGTATGTATTCATGTCTTTGACAAACAATTCACGAGCACCTACCAGGTAGTCTGTACATAATAAATAATCAAGTGCGATGCGATTCTTAGGGTTTGCATTAAGCAGACTGGTCAGAATGTCGCGGCCTTGTGAACTTAACCTTATCGTGTCATCCTTGATGGCATATTGTTGGATGGCTTTAAGAGTAGGATTAATGTACCCTGGCCTGTTGGCATGTGCCCACTTCTTGTAGCATAGGGTCTTGTCGAGAATCCTAAGATATTTCATTGCAGCCTCATTATCGCCGGCAATAAGGTTTGTCTCTGCCAATCTTTTTATCATTCTTACATTGCGGTTGTCGTGTGAAAAGACACACGACAACAGAGCCTCACGCTCTGCAAGAGTCATGTCGCCAAGAGCGAAATAAAGTTCGTTTACCATCTTTATTTCCAATGGCGTTGATTTTGGTCCAATCTCATAAAGTGTACCGAGATTAACAGGTTTTACGCTACGTAGCTTGTGAGGTAGAAGCCCCCGTCTTGCCATGACAAGATAATAGTAGAATGTCACTTCGGGTAAAGGATTTTGCATGGTTTCGACCTTGCTTATAAGTTCATCATAGCGACTAAAATAATATAGGTTGTCGATTTCAAGATAGTTCTCAAGGTCGTATCGTGGAAGATTTAGATTTCCGATGCCTGGATAGGTGTGACAAGTATCTGGATCAATGGGATATTTGCTGCGGACGGCATAGTAGATGAGTAGAAACACCATACTTACTGGAACAAAAATCTTTCCTGCCCTGGATGCTGTAATGGAGTTTTCGGATTGCCTTATTGCAAGACTTGTCTCGGCAATGGCAAAAAGAAGGAAGAAAACCAAATAACCGAAATTGAACATCCAAACGCACAAGAGGCTGAGGACAAGGAATGTTGCAAGTCTTATCATTATAGATCTTCGGAGCATGAGGCTGTAGAGTATGAATGAAATGAGTCCTCCCAGCACACACAAGAGAGATGACATTCGAAAGTCTGGATTGAAGTTGAATGATGTCTCAACGCCCATCAGCACCAAGGCTACTGCAAGAGCAGTCCAGCGGCAATGAAAGATATTCCATATAGCCTTGTAAGCAGAAAAGCCAAGTATCAGAATAAGTATTGAAAAAATGGCAGCTCCAGCATACAGATAATAAAAGAACTGTGTCAGAAAGTCGCCTAATAGACATGCCGCCCAAGCGGGTCGTTGGAAATATGTGGTCAAATAGTCGCTTGTGAGCAGAAATAGTTGGTTCTGTTCCTTATAATAGAAGGTGTTGGCATAGCTGTTTTGGAAAAACGTCCACACCGCCATCGTAGCAAGCAATATGGCAAGTGGTGCAATGGCTTTCTGTATTCTTTTATTTTTTGTCATTATAATGTCTTTTTTACTCATCTATTCTTACTTCATTCACTAACATATTCGATGAAGCCTGCCCATTCGTCGTCGGCAATCGTCGTGAAAGTGTTTTCCTGCTGTGCGCCACTTCCGTCGAAGAAGTCGCAACTCATGCGGGTAATCATATTGAGTGTTATGGGGAGGTCGGTAAATCTCCTCTCCGCAATAACTTCGCTGTTCGCGTCGAGTGCAGAGATGGTCATCTGCAAAATGTCATCAGACTCGTGTGGGAAGGTGTAAACATCGTATTCCTTCACTGTAGGACTTACATCTCTGTATTCAGTTTGGCGACTTTCCACGCAACCCTGTTTGGTTTCAGCGTCGAGTGTTGACGAACCGCCAGTATAGTAGAATTTAAAGCGCGACACGTTACTGGGAATGTTGCCTGTGATGTCCAGTCTTACCATTGCCACGACCCTTGTCAGTTCTGTTGTGATGGTTGTTTTTTCATCGCCAACGACTATGTCGTCGCAGAAGACGAACGTGTCAGTAAGTTTGCCGGAGAACGAAATTTTGTTTATGTCGGTTGTTGTGGCATTTGCTGTTCCTGAATGTCCAATGACGAGAAGTTTATATTCTCCAGCCTCAACATCGAACGAAACTGTCCCGAATCCCTCCTTATCGGCAGTTTGGTTAATGTATTTCACTCGCGAACCATTCTGATAGAGGACGAAGCTGATGCGTGTGCATAGATTGGCCAATGGCGTGGTGGCTTTTGTGGAAATGTTGGCATCCTGTCCGAAAGGCTCTTGTGTGATAATCAGTGCCGTGATGTGTAGATTGCCCGACTCTGTCGCGCCATAGTCCTCGTCGGCAATTTTCTCGCACGATACGAGTACCAATAGTAAAATGCTGATGAATGATACTGCTCTCATAATTTTGCTAATCATTGTCTATCTCACTCTTGTCTCCACCCGCTTATCTGAAATAATGTCGTTGCCTGCTATTCGATTGTTGAATTCCACGGGATGAGAGATGAACTCTGGCGTGTTGAACGAGTCGAGCATCGAGTCGTAATAATTCCAGGGATTGAGCTGTGGCAGTAGGAATGGTTTTGTCAGACTTCCCTTGTCATCAACATACGAAATGTAGAGACGTGTGTGCAGTCCATCGCCACGTCGGCTCGTAAAGACTACCCAATGAGAGTTGCTGCTCCAGTTGTGCCAGCTGTCTGCCTCGTTGCTGTTTGCCTCTTTGGCGGGAGTTGCCTTACCAGTTCGAAGGTCAAGAATCCAATTGTCTGCCTCTTTATGCCAAATAGGGAAGCAACCATAGTCTGCCATTGTGAACATAATGAACCGACCATCGTAGGAAGGACGCGGATGTGTCGCACTTTTCTTCAGCGCAGAAGCCATAAAGAGAGTATCTACCTTGTTGCCGAACTGTCCGTTCTCTGGATTGAACGCTATGCTGCAAATGTCGTAACGTATCTCTCGGTAGCGGGCGGGAATAGGCTCTGCCTTCGACGAGCAGAAATACATTGTTCGGCCATCAGGCGAGAACACGGGATAGGTCTCGTAATGGTCGGAGGTGGCAAGGAGACTGTCAAGGATTATTTCGTGAGTCTTGGTGTCATAGACGAAGACATCGGAACTTTGGTCGAACACCTCTATTCGCTCTGTCTTCGACGAGTGGAAACTTTGGCTTGTCTTGTTGGTGCTGTAGGCGCAGTAGCGACCTGTGGGATGCCAATATGGATATACCATTGAGCCTTTCAGCGAGTCGTTCCTTGCCTTCAGCCATTCCACTTTACCGTTTGTGGAAACCATTGTCGCGCCGTGGTCGCCTCTCACGTGGAAGGTTGTCTGTGCAGGATTGGTGCGGTTTGAGGTGTGGCAGTTGATGCACATGCCCGGCACTTGTGTGTTCTCCAGTATAGCCGTCTCGTCGAAGTTCGACAGGTCGCGCTGGTAGATACCCATCTTGCTATAGACCTCGTAGCCTGGTTGTATGCGACGATAGGTGAGCCCGTATTGGTCAAGGGGCTTGTCGCTGACGTTGATGTCGAAAGGCTTGTATTCAGTCCAACTGCCGTTGGCTTTCACCGTGACGGTTAGCGTTAGTTTCCCGCCTTTATTGGCTGTGAGCAGCGAGTGCCATTCGTCGATGTCGAATTGCGCATAGTCACCGTTGACTGTCATCTCGCCAGCCTTGGAGCCTTTTATCGCCACCTCAACAGCTTCAATGTCCTCGCCGTTGTGGCTTATGATGTTGAAGTTCAGCGGAGCTATCTCTGCCGGTATGGTCACGCCGATGTAGTCGGGGAATATGGCAGGTAGGCAGTCGCTCTTCATCACGTTGCTTGGGTGTTCCGTGCAACTGACTATCGTTGCAATCAGGAACAATATGGTCAATGTCTTTTTCACCTTTTTAATATATTTCTTTTGTCACTTCTTTTTTCCTTCCCTCCTTGCCAAGTTCGCTCAGCATGATGTAGTGCCAGGCGTTGTTGCGATAGGGTGGGGAGTCGAGCATCTCTCTGTTGCCTTTCGACATGTATAGGCGTACAAACTCGACGGTCTCGTTCACTGTCTGTGCATCCACGCTGTAGGGCATAGAGCGCAGGTCGTTGTGCTGTTGCATCCATGTTCCTATTATGATTTGTTGGAACACCTTTGGTATGCGGTCGTAGCCGACGTATTGCCCAAGTGGATAGTATTCCATGAACTTCACGATGTCGCGTTCCAACAGGACGTAGCACATTAGGTATTCGTAAGCCATGCGGTTCTTGTTGTTGCAGGTGAACAACATGCCTACCATCTGGTCCATCTCTATGTCGCTGAACAGATAGTCTTCCTTGGTATAGCGGTTGGCACGCAATTTCTTGAACTGCGGATGTTCTGCCACAGCTTCGGGACTCTTTATCAGCGTGAGCATCCTTGTTGCCCACGGCTTGTAGAACAAAGTGTTTTGCAGTCGGCGCAGGTAGGTGGCGGCAACGGCAAAGTTGCCGTTGGCTATCTCACATTCTACAATGCGCTTTGTAAGACGTCCGCTCTTGCGGTAGTTAGGTATTGCCTCCTGTGCCTCGAACATATAGCGTTCAGCATCGTTTATCATGCCAAGGCGTAAGAAGACCTCTGCGGTGGTTACTGGTGCAAACATGTCGCGGCTAAATGTAGGGAACAGTCCTTCTCCTCCGTTTTGGAAAAAGTCGAACAGACGGTCACAGAGTTGTCCTGTCTGACTCAGTGCAAGATTAACCGAAGCCACTTCCTTGGGCGTTGAAGGCTGACGCTTCTCTGCCTTCTCAATTATCTTGTCCCACTTCTCGGTGCGCACGAAGAAATCGTAGTCGATGATGTCGTATTTCAGTTGCTCAAAGCCCATGGTGAAAAATGAACCAAAACCGACTGCTGCCAATACAACGACGTTGATGGCGACTGCCTTACCCGTCTTCGGCAGATGAGCCATGACAAGTGGCGTTATGGTTAGTGTCAGCATCACGATATATTGCAACAAGACAGGATAGACAGGATAACGATAGTATTCAAGTCCGTAGTAAAGCCGTTCTAAGGGATATCGCACGAATGAGGCACTGAGGTTGATGCTGCCGAAAGTCACGACGACTGCTATTCCGACGATGATGTATTGGCGTCGCTCCTTGTCCTTCAATTTTGATAGCTCAAACAGGATTATGTAGAGGAGCAACTGTATTACGGCAGGGCCAAAGAACCAATAGAATATGGGCAGTCCAAACAAAACCCATACGAACAAACGTCTCGCGTTATTGCTCTTGCTGACGGCATTGTAGTTTAGCATTGTCAACAGCATAGCAACCATAGATACGACGAAAGCCAGCATCACGTTTTCGTCGCCCATATAAGCCCAAACCACTGTTGGCGGAATGAAGCTCAACAGATACCAGCAGTCCTTGGCTCCGTTGGCCTGTGCCACTCGCCATGTAAGACGTTGTAAGGAGAAAAAGAGCAAGGCAATTGCAATGGCTCCAATAATTGGCTGATAGTAGAATTGCGTGAGGAACTCGCCAATGTAGGAGGCGAAACCGCCAGGTACAGCAATGCGAGTGGCAAAGTAGTCGCCTGTAGTCAAGAACAGTTGGTACTGCTCCTGAAAGCTCAGCACACTGCGGTAGGGGTAAGCCCAAAACCAATAGACTGCCAAGCCAAAAGCCAACGACAGTCCCAGTTTCCAATATTTCTCAATCAATGCTTTCATTCTTTACTTTTACTTTTCTTCTATTTCCCGATTGGATTTCTTCCCTTGCAATTCTGATGTCGAAATCGACTTTTACTTTTGTAAAGTCTGGACAGTTGTAGGAGTCGAACATGTCGCGGTAGAACTTGCGTGGGTTGCGTTGTGGCAACAGGAAAGGCTTTGTCACATTGCCGTTGTCGTCAATACTTGCAAGGTAGGCACGGCTATACATTCCATCCTCGCCTTTGCTCGAATAGACGAACCAACGGCTGTTGCTGCTCCAGTTGTGGTAGCTCTCCGACTCGGTAGTGTTTACTTCCTTTATCGGTCTTGTCTCCATTGTCTTCAAGTTCATGAGCCAGAGGTCGGATTCCTTTTGGCTTACAGGGAAATTGCAGCGGTCGGCAGTGCAGTACATCAGCCAGCGTCCGTCGTATGAGGGTCGTGCAAGCACATAGCTTTTGTCTGTTGCAGGACCATTGAGCAACGTATCAACCTTATTGCCAAAAGTACCCTTTTCCTCGTCGAAATCAATGGAACAGAGACTGCATTTCACTTTTTTATATTCTGCAGGTACGTTGCATTTTGGCGATGTGCTGTAGTAAAGCGTCTTTCCGTCAGCAGAGAATGCGGGGAATATCTCTGTATCTTCTGTGCGAAGCAATGGTGAGAGGATAAGTTCACCCTTGCTTGTGTCCAATACCATGATGTCGCCAAAATCGTGATACACCTCAATGTTGCGTTCCTTGTTCACGAAAAAGCTCTGGTGAACAGCATTCACGGCATAGGCGCAGTATCGACCTTTGGGATGCCAGTAGGCGTAGCTTCCGGCAGCCTTTGTGGAGTCGGTCTTGGTGTCGAACCACACTTGTGCGTCCTTCTTCTGTATCAAGGTGCCTCCACCTTCGCCTCTAACCTGGAGTGTCAGCTGCTGTGGGTCAGTGCGGTTTGCCGTATGGCAGTTGAAGCAACGACCTGGCAATGCTGTTTCTGTCATCAGCGGAAACTCGTCGAACGAGTGAAGGTCGCGTTGGTAGATGCCGATGTTGCCGCCTACCTCATAACCAGGTTGTATGCGGCGGTAGGTCAGTCCAAAGTCTTCGAGTGGGTAGGGACTAATGTAGATGTCGAAGCTGCGGTATTGTCGCCATTTTCCTTTGTCGTCTTTGGCGCAAACATCAACAGTCAGCTTTTCTCCTGCATTTGCCATGGTTAGGTCATACCATTTCTTTATGTCAAACTCAGCCCATTCGCCTTGAGTGTGCATCTCGCCGCTGCGACTTCCCCTTATGGTGACATCAACCTTTGTCGTACCCTCTTCCTCAACGTTGAAGTCCAAAGGGGCGATGCCTGCAGGAATTGTCACCCCAATATAGTCAGGATAAATCTGTGGCAGTCGGTCAACCTTCTCAGCGTTGTCAACCGACTCTGTGCAAGCCGCAAAACATAATGCCATCACGACCACAACAATCACCCGATATAATAATTCTTCACTCTTCACTCCTAATTTTTAACTCTTAACTCTTAATTCTTAATTTTTAATTCTTAATTTTATTCATCATCTTTGTCGCATACTTGGCATAAGCCGATCCTGGCACGTTGCCTTTTTGCTTTATTGCTTGTACGGCATCGGCGTAGCCATAGGGCATTTGGACATAGCCGCCGTATTGCTGCACCCACGGTAGATAGCCCATGAACTCGCTGAACTTTCCGTCAAGTAGCAACTGTCCCATGAAGTAGGATAGGGCAAGGCGGTTTTCGGTATTGTTCATAAACAAGAGACCAAGCATTTTGTCCTTCTCGTCGTAGTTGTATAGGAACTCGTCCTTAAAGCGCAGGCGGCGCAGTTTTCCCCATGTCTTGTGACATTCTATTTTTGCGTCTTTGTTCAGGTAAGTTTCCGCGTCTTTTGCCCAACTACTGTAAAACAGCGAGTGCTTCAGCAGTTCAAGGTGCTTGGCGGCAGCCTTGTAGTTTCCATTGATGATGTAGCACTCGGCTATTCGTTTGGTACATCGTCCGCTCTTTCGGAAATTGAGTATCGACTGCTGTATGTCAAACATGTAGCGTAGTGCGGAATTAACCATGCCCAAGCGGAAGAAAGCCTCTGCCGTCGGCATGTCGCTCATATTGTCCCTCACACTGCGCAACAGTAGGGCGTCAGAACCGCTTTGCTTGAACATAAACATTCGGTCTGCCAGTTGTCCTGTCATTCCCAATGCGAGGTTCACGCACTCTGAACTGAAGGCATTGTCGTCTTGATGCTCTCTGGCACGGTCGATTATATCATGCCATCGTTCTTGCCTCACCATAGAGTCTTGCCATAGCATTTCGTAGATGAATGAATCGTAGCCCTTGGTTAGAGCGAAGAATGCAATAAAAACTACTGCGACAAGTTGAATGGGGAGAGCATACTGCAATATCCTCAAATATGCATCTTGCACAAACGCCAATAGTTTCTTCGTCAACAGTATCTTTTTGTTCATGTAATATTCCATATCCTCAAATTGTGTGAGAATACTCCTGTAAAGTTCCCTGTAGTTGTTCAAATATATTATTTGTAGTCTTGCTATAAATGCTATAGCGACAGCCGACAGGGGGATAAGAAACTGCCAGAGAGTAGGCTGGGAAATTATGCGATAATAGTTCGGACCAAATAGTAACAAGGTCAGCGACCACTGGTAGTCAACAATGCTGTATGCAATAATGATATAAAAAAAGGCCCAACCAAATGAAAAGACACCAATCTTTTCTTTGTCCACAAATCGCAGCAGTGCATACATTATTGATGTTGGACCGGCAGTCCAATAGAGAGCAGGAATAACAAAAAAATCGAAAATGATGACCACTGGTTTTGTTTGCTCCAGTCTTGCCGCTAACACACTCGTTCCCAATGCCATTATTAGGGCTATGTGCATCGACAGCAGCACGTCGATGTCGCCCTGATACCATAGCATCAGTAGTGGTAGTATGAATGACGAGGTGAAAAACCTGCGGTCGTATCTCTCCACCACTTTCCACATCAGCCATTGCATGGTGGCATAGACAATGCCGAGAAGCATGGCTCCAAGCCAAGGAATATAATAAAACTGAACAATGAACTCGCTGATATAATCAGCCAGTCCGCCAACCATTTTCACATCGTTGACGAAGTAGTCGGCAGTGAACAGAAACAGCTGGTTCTGCTCCTGATAGTTCAGTGCTTCAGGATAGCCCAACAGCCAAAACAACATTACGGCAATGCCGAATGTTACCGTTGCTATTGGATGCAGCCATCTGTCTGTAAATACCTTTTTCATTGACT
Organism: Prevotella sp.; assembly: GCA_051878735.1. GTDB lineage: Bacteria > Bacteroidota > Bacteroidia > Bacteroidales > Bacteroidaceae > Prevotella. The sequence continues at coordinate 21,938 of JBJEKR010000031.1, forward strand.
TCATATTTCACTCCTCGCTTTTCATTTCTCACTCATCTCTCCTTATTCAAAGAAAGGCAGTTCCTCTATACTTCCGTCTGGCATTTTCTTTTTATATGTCTTCGGGAATTGCTTCAGCAGAAAGTCGTGCAGTACACCTTCCTTCATGCTCTCGCCCAGTTGGTGCGACTGTCGGCGGTAGTTGTTGCGCAAACTGTCGAGCTTTGCTTTCATCTGTTCGGCAAGTGCTGTGTTGCCAGTTTTTTCTGCGTTCATTCCTGTTATTCTGAAAGGCATACATTCCTTGTTGAAATGTTCGGTCAGTTCCTTCCAGTGTTGCAGGGAGTCGTTCTGCGGTGTTCCCTTTCCGCTACTTATGCTGTCGATGATAACTTCCAATTCGCCAGGTTCTGCTACCACAAGCAGGTCTTGCACACCTGTACGGTAATGATAGTCCAAGCGTATCACCTTCATCTCATTGTCAGAAGATGTAAACTCAAATTTCCCGTCTTCAATCACCACAGAATCTACTGTTTCCATCGTTGCGGGCCTGTCAATAGGCACAAGGAAAATCTTCTTTCCATTAAATTTGCTGTTTGCAGTGCCTTTGATGTGGCATAAACCGTCGTTGGTCGTCTGCGTGCAACCAATAACGGCGAGTGCAACGAACAAAGCGGTACAAACTCTTTTAGCCAAAGTCATTTTATTTCTTCCGTTTGAATGTTTCATTTCAGGTTTTATTTGTTCCTTATTGGATAATATGGCTGCAAAATTACAAATAAATCAGCATATCGCCAAACAAATCCAAATATTTCTCGTTTCTCGCTTTCCTTTCATTGCATAAGGTCAAGCAAATTGCCATTCCTGTATTCCATTGGTGTTATACCAACCAACCGCTTGAAATACTTGCAGAAAAAGCTGGGGTTGGGGAAGTTCATGTCGTAGGATATTTCCGCCACTTGTCTGTCGCTGTAGCGGAGCTGCACCTTAATGGCGTTGACAATGGCTTCGTCAATCCAGTGCTTTGCCGACTTTCCGCTTACGCCTTTCACTATGTTACTCATGTAACGTGGTGTGATGCAAAGCTGTGAGGCGTAGAAATCGAGGCTACGCTGCTTGGTGGCAAACTGGCTTACAAGGCGTATGAACTCTGAAAACAGCAGCTGTTCGCGTGACTTCGTGCCCTCTTGTGCTTGTCCATTTTTCTCCCATAGGTAGTTGATGTGGGCTGTCAGTGCCCCGACAAGTTGTATTACGACTTGCGGCGAAGACATCTCATATTTCAGACTATTATATATTATAAGGTGTAGGTCGTCCAGATACTTTATCTCATCCTGTGTCAGTTGCAGTATGAAATTCTGTAAATGTCCATCGAAGGCTTTTGGAATGGTGTTGCCGGTAGCCAATCGCAGAAACTCGTCTGACATGCTGACCACGAAGCCTTGTATGTCATCGGAGACATCGACAATTTCCGTAACCACATAGCGGCCAACAAACTTTAGGTTTCCCGGCTCTATATGGTGGTCAACCATGTTTACCCTTACGTCAACATGTCCCTTCTTCAGTACGAGTATTCTTATTTCATCCATGAGGAATGGCTGTGACATGAAATGGCGGGCAAGGTCGTTCGACCATATCCTCGCCATTGCCAGATTGTGGCTTACATAAGCCCTGACGTGCTCCTCGTCAAAGTTGTTGGCAATGTCGTGAAGTGACGAGAGCGTGAGTTTACGCAGATTGTCTTGTTGCATGACTGAAATGTTCTTTTTGTATGTATTCTGCTTGCAAAGATAATCATTTCCGACGAATAATATGCAGAATATGTGCGCCATTGTACAAAAAGAACATTTTTCATTTGATAAGGATAGCGATAGTATCAGAAAAAAGAACTACTTTTGCAGCAGAAATACAAATAACAACGATTATGAGAAGATACTTTTTATCGCTCATGCTGCTGCCATTGTTGGCAACGGGACAGACACTGGAGCAATGTCAGCAAGCGGCAGAGCGAAACTACCCGCTCATACGACAGTATGGACTGATAGAGAAAACCACCGCCCTTACCGTGGCGAACATCCAGAAAGGATGGTTGCCGCAGGTGTCTGCCACGGCACAGGCAACGCTGCAAAGCGACGTGACGGCATTCCCCGACGAGTTTCAGACCCTCTACCAGCAGTTGGGCATCGATATGAAGGGGCTGAAGAAAGACCAGTATCGCATTGGCATCGATGTTCAGCAGACGGTGTATGACGGTGGCAACATCAAGAGCCAAAAGGAGATTGCCCGCCGACAAGGTGAGGTACAGACGATGCAGAACGAGGTTAATCTATATAATGTCCGCAAGCGCGTGAACGAGATGTTCTTTTCGCTGTTGCTTGTTGACGAACAAATTACGCTGAACGCCGACCTTCAGCAAGTGTTTGAAGGCAACGAAAAGAAACTCGCAGCCATGCTCAAAGGCGGAACGGCTGCCGAGAGCGACTATCAGAACGTGAAGGCTGAGCGGTTGAACGTGGTGCAGCAGATGACCGCATTGCAGTCGCAGCGCACCGCCCTCGTAAGGATGCTTTCGACGTTCTGTGGCATGGAAATCAACATTCCGGAAAAGCCGGATTGTCCGGACAATTTGGAAATTCCGGAAACCCCAGACAATCCAGCCCCCACCAGCCTTCGCCCTGAACTGAAGGTGATAGATGCCCAGTTGCGCCTTGCCGACAGTCAGGAGAAAGCGCTCGATGCTGTTTTGATGCCTAAACTTGGAGTATTTGCCCAAGGCTATTATGGCTATCCAGGTTATAATATGTTCGAGGACATGATGAGTCGCAAGTTCTCGTGGAACGGCATGATTGGCGCACGCCTTACATGGAACATCGGCGCACTCTACACCCGCAAGAACGACAAGGCAAAGCTACAGATGCAGCGCGAGACTGCCGAGGTCTCTCGTGAGCGTTTCCTTTTCGATAACCGCATGGAGCAGATAGAACAGAACGAGAATATCGTGCGCTATAGGCAGCTTATGGCTGACGACGAGGAGATTATCGCTCTGCGCTCGTCGATACGCAAGGCAGCGGAGTCGAAACTCTCACATGGCATCATCGACGTAAACGACCTTGTGAGGGAGATTAACAACGAGAATACGGCACGAGCGCAACGTACAATCCACGAGATAGAGATGCTGAAAGAGATTTATGACCTGAAATTTACAACAAACCAAGAATGAGAATATGAAAAAGATAATGGCAATGGCAGGTGTGGCACTGATGCTGAACGCCTGCGGGAACAACGAGAATGAATTTGACGCTACTGGCGTGTTTGAAGCCACTGAGACTACTGTTTATGCCGAGCAATCGGGTGCCCTCATGACTTTCAATGTAGAGGAGGGTGACATCGTTGGACAGGACAAGGAAGTGGGACTCATCGACACCACACAGCTATGGCTGAAGATACAGCAGGCAGGAGCCACTAAAAATGTCTATCAGAGTCAGAAACCAGAGATGGAAAAGCAGATTGCTGCCACACGCGAGCAGTTGGCTAAGGCAAAGCAAGACCAGCAACGCTACAAAGAGCTTGTGGCTGACGGAGCTGCACCGAGCAAGATGCTCGACGATGCAAACAGTCAGGTAGAGGTGCTGCAACGTCAACTTGCCGCACAGATTTCGTCGCTTACCGTTAGCACCAATGCCCTCGAAAGGCAGATGGATGCCACCGACGTGCAGACCGACCAACTGCGTGACCAGTTGCGCAAGTGCCATGTCATTGCTCCTACAAAGGGAACTGTCCTTGAGAAATATGTGGAGCGAGGCGAGTTTGTGTCCGTCGGCAAACCGCTATTCAAAATGGCAGACACGGAAAACATGTTTATTCGTGCCTACATAACGTCGGCGCAGTTGAAGAACATTAAGGTAGGTCAGAAAGCAACAGTCTTTGCAGACTATGGCGATGGACAGAAGAAGCAGTACGAGGGCAAGGTGACATGGATTTCCAACCGTTCGGAGTTTACGCCCAAAACGATTCTCACCGACGACGAGCGTGCCGACCTTGTATATGCGTTGAAGGTTGCGATACGCAATGACGGGTATGTTAAGATAGGTATGTACGGTGAAGTGTGTTTCGCTTCGGAAAAGCGAGATTAAAAATTAAAGAATTAAAGAACTAAAGTTTCTCTATGATAGTTGTTGAGAATATCTGTAAGAAATATAATAAGGTGCAGGCTCTCTCCGACGTCTCGTTCTCAGTGGATAAGGGCGAGGTGTTCGGACTCATTGGACCTGACGGCGCAGGCAAGACCACGCTCTTCCGCATCCTCTGCACTCTCCTGCTGCCCGACAGCGGCAAGGCAACAGTAGATGGCTTTGACGTGGTGAGCCAGATGAAGGCGATACGCAGCCGTGTAGGTTATATGCCTGGGCGGTTCTCGCTCTATCAAGACCTCACTGTAGAAGAGAACCTAAAGTTCTTCGCCACTCTCTTCGGCACTACCGTTGATGAGGGTTACGACAGCATCAAGGCTATTTACAGTCAGATAGAGCGCTTCCGTAAGCGTAAGGCAGGAGCATTATCGGGAGGAATGAAACAAAAACTTGCCTTGTCGTGCGCCTTGGTTCACCAACCAAGTGTGCTGTTCCTCGACGAACCCACTACGGGTGTTGACCCTGTGAGCCGCAAGGAGTTCTGGGATATGCTCTCCATGCTGAAGGAACGTGGCATAACCATCGTTGCCTCCACACCATATCTTGACGAAGTGCGGCGTTGTGAGCGAGTGGTGTTCCTCAACGAGGGAAAGGTGCAAGGCATCGACACTCCAGAGATTATTCTCGACCGTTTTGCTGACATCTTCAATCCTCCAGGCATAGAGCGGCAGCAAGTAGCTGTCACAAAGCAGGAAGAGAACGTCATCGAGGTGTCGCATCTTGTAAAGGCTTTCGGCTCGTTCCATGCCGTTGATGACATCAGTTTCACAGTGCGCCGTGGTGAAATCTTCGGTTTCCTCGGAGCCAATGGTGCAGGTAAGACAACAGCAATGCACATACTAACAGGACTCAACCAACCCACAAGCGGGTCGGGCACAGTGGCAGGATATGACATTCGCACCGAATATGAGCAGATAAAGAAGAACATCGGGTATATGAGTCAGAAGTTCTCGCTTTATGAAGACCTTTCGGTGGCTGAGAACATTCGGCTTTTCGGCGGCATCTACGGCATGTCCTCTGAGGAGATTGCCCGAAAGACCGACTCGCTTCTTGAGACGTTGCATTTCGCCGACCATCGCAACGACCTTGTCAGTTCGCTGCCCCTTGGCTGGAAACAAAAGCTCGCCTTTTCGGTAGCTATATTCCACGAACCGAAAATAGTCTTCCTCGACGAACCGACAGGTGGCGTTGACCCTGCCACACGCCGACAGTTCTGGCAACTTATCTATGACGCTGCCCACCGCGGCATTACGGTCTTCGTAACCACTCACTATATGGACGAGGCTGAATATTGCGACCGTATCAGTATCATGGTGGATGGCAAGATTAGTGCGATGGGAACGCCCGAGGAACTGAAACGACGGCTCAATCAGCCGGACATGGATCATGTGTTCACTTATCTCGCAAGGGAAGCAAAGAGAGGAGATTAGGTTTATGCGACAGTTTATATCATTCACAATCAAGGAAGCTCGCCACATCTTGCGCGACAAACGCACGATGCTCATACTCTTCGGTATGCCCGTGGTGATGATGCTGCTCTTCGGTTTCGCCATCACCACCGACGTGAAGAACGTGCGTACCGTCATTGTCACGTCGCAGATGGATCTTCAGACACAGAGTGCCGTGGAACGACTCTCCCAATCGGAGTATTTCAACGTTACTGCCACTGTTCCCACGTCAAAGGATGCTGAACGGCTGATTCGTAACCAAAAGGCAGATATGGCAGTGGTGTTTGGCAGTGACTTTGCTTCAAAGCGCACGGGATTGCAGTTTATCGTAGATGGTGCCGACCCGAATATGGCTCAGCAGTGGACAGCCTATGCCACCAACGTAATCAGCAATATGTCGGGTGGTGTAGTCAACAGCAAGCTATTGTATAATCCGCAGATGCGTTCCGCCTACAATTTCGTGCCTGCAATTCTCGGTATGTTGCTCATGCTCGTATGTGCCATGATGACTTCCATTTCCATTGTGCGCGAGAAGGAGCGTGGCACGATGGAGGTGCTTCTTGTGTCGCCTGTGCGTCCGCTGATGATCATCATTGCCAAGGTGGTGCCATATCTCGTACTTGCCTTTGCCATTCTCACCACCATTCTGCTCATGGCACGCTATGTGCTTGATGTTCCGTTGGCAGGAAGCATCGTGTGGATATATGTAGTTTCCACCTTATACATCATTCTCGCCCTCTCCTTGGGGCTGCTCATTTCCAATATTGCTACCACTCAGCTCATGGCACTGTTGCTCTCGGCTATGGTTTTGCTTGTACCGATAGTGATGCTCTCAGGCATGATGTTTCCCGTGGAGTCGATGCCTGACATTCTGCAATACATTGCCGCCGTGGTGCCACCGCGCTATTACATTCAGGCGATGCGCAAGCTGATGATTATGGGTGTGGATATAAGGAATGTAGTAAGCGAGATTGTCATTCTCTCGTCGATGGCAGCGTTTTTCCTTGTGTTGTCACTCGCAAAATTCAAGAAACGGCTTCAGTAACTTCTTTATCTTCCAGAAAATGCTAAAATATCTCATACAAAAGGAATTCCTGCAGATACGTCGCAATGCGTTCCTGCCTCGTCTCATCATCGTTTTCCCAATAATGATGATGTGCGTCATGCCCTGGGTCATGAACCAGGAAGTGAAGAATATTCGTGTGGATGTGGTTGACAACGACCGTTCCACCATTTCACGCCAACTCGTGCAGAGCATTGAGGCAAGCAACTACTTCATCTTCAACGGTCAGAAGCCAACATATCAAGCTGCACTCAAGGACATTGAGAAGATGGACGCCGACGTGGTGATGGTGATACCGCAGAACTTTAGCCGTGACCTTACGCAGAAGCAGAATCCGCAAGTCCTCATAGCTGCCAATGCCGTCAATGGCACTAAAGGCTCAATGGGCAGTTCCTATCTCTCGCAGATTGTCACCTCAAAGGTCAATCCTACGGTCGAAGCCATGCGGTCGAAGGTCTCCACCCTGTTCCTCTACAATAAGCACCTCAATTACAAGGTGTTCATGATTCCCGCCCTCTTTGCTATGGTGATGATGCTGATGTGCGGATTCCTGCCCACTCTCAACATTGTAGGTGAGAAGGAGGCGGGAACGATAGAGCAGATCAACGTCACCCCTGTGCCAAAATGGGCGTTCATACTTGCCAAACTCATTCCTTATTGGATTATCGCCATTTTCGTCATCGTGGTGTGTCTCGTCCTCTCGTGGCTCATCTACGGCATTACCTGTCAAGGTCCTTTGTGGCTCGTCTTTGCCTTGGCTATGCTGTTGGCTCTCTTCTGGAGCAGCTTCGGACTCATAATTTCCAACTACAGCAACACAATGCAGCAAGCTGTGTTCGTTATGTGGTTCTTCGTCGTGTGCCTGCTCCTACTCAGCGGACTCTTCACTCCCACGCGCTCAATGCCTCACTTGGCGTATCTCACCACTTACGTCAACCCCATGCACTACTTCGTGGATGGCATTCGCACCGTCTTCGTGCGTGGCGGTGACTTCCATAGCGTAGCCCATCAACTTTTGGCTCTTTTCTGTATAGCCTCAGTCATGGGAGTATGGGCTGTCAGGAGCTATAGGAAGAACCAATGATTTACAAATATAAATTGTGAATTATCACGCTGCAAATATAAGACACCTTTTCTAAACCGACAAATGTTTGAATGCAAAGTTATTATAGGTTATTCTTTTCTTTCAACTTTTTTAATTCCTTTTTGCTTATAGAGGAACGTTCAGACTTGTCGTATATATACAGCAAATTTGTATTTCTCTCATTGTTTGACACAACGATTGACTGGGTGATTACCCTTGCACCTCCGCATTTCCCCTTGTTCTTTGAATTAATATGCAAACGAATTTTTCTAAAGCCACTACCTAAGTCAGTCCCAACATCTTCACCCGACATTAATTGCTGTTTCAGAATTAATATGTCGTCAACTAATGTGAGATATTTTTTGCAAGGCGTTTAAACTTTCTTTCAAAGGTGTAAGTAACGAATACATTATTTTTCATTACTTATTTCATTAAGAAATTCATCAAATGACCTTACATTACCTGTTGCAATATCATTAATCCCCGATTCTATGCCCAACATTATTGTCGATTTATTAGCGTCATCATTAATTTTGGATGCAGCGATGCGTTTGATTGCCTTTAACGCACGTTGCATCAGGTCCTCATCTGTAGCTATTATGCTGAGCTGTTTATACATCTCGGCATTCAATTCAAAAACTGTTATAATCAGTCCTTTCTTCTATTAAATTATACATTCACGCTGCAAATATACGACATCTTTTCCATACCGCCAAATGTTTTGACTGAAAAATCCCCATCTGGAGTTTGTCGCTCCAGACGGGGATTAGAGTGTTGATAATCGAATGTCAATTACTTCTTTCGTTCAAACAGGTAGAACCATGCACACCAGTTGCCGGACTGTTCTTCTGATGTAAGATTTAGACGTCCGTCTTCAGCCTTAACGATGAACATATCCTGGAATGGCTCATCACCACCATTGACATTTACTGCCATAGGTACTACATAAGTTGAACCAGAAGCCTCAAAATGAATGCAGCCCTTATCCCAACCATCGGCAGAGTCATGACCATGCTTCAAAGGCAGCACCTTAAATGCACATGTTGTGCCGTCGCTGTTGGTAGCAATACCCGTATTGAAGTTGAGAGTGAATGTTGCGTTAATACCGTTACGGGCTGTTCCTCCCGGATGTCCACCACCATTGCCATCCATAGAGTCGAGATTGTTGGTCCACCATGCAGGTCCATCGCCTGAAGCCCAAGGTCCATTGCCCCATACTGCGGCATTTCCCTGGAACCACTGCCATTCAGTAACGCCTGTATCACCGCTGAGATACTCAATAACCTCTGGCTTGTTGGTCCAGCACTCGATGGTGAACTTGCCACAATCGTAAGAGCCAGTCGTACCGTCTGCTTTTGTGTAGTCGCAATAGATTTCATATTCTCCGGTATCGCTGATAACAAGCAGGCCGTCGGCATTAAGCTCAGAAGTGGCTTTAACCTCATTTGTCGCCAAATCGACAACTCGCCAGTCTGTTAGCACTCCATTGGCATTACTTACATTCCATACATTGCCTTTCTGTCCATTCTTGTCAACATCTTGTTTGATAGTAATCTTTAAAGGGTCAAAAGAATTACCGAATGTCTTTACGTCAACAAGGCGTTTTTGGATGTTCTCCGGGATGTATGTTATTTCATCCACATTGACGGTGAACTCCTTTGAGAACTCGCCATTAAGATTGTGACACAACATAGTAACCACGTTTGTGCCTGTCTTTGACACGTATATGGTGTCGTATGACTTTTTGGAAGTGACAGTACCACCGATAATTTGCGCCGCAGTCCACTGGCATGTAATAGGAGAGTTGTTTTCAACGATGATCCTGTTTGTGTTCTTGCCGTTGACGACAAGCGGAGTGGCTTTCGCAATAACGTTCTCTGATGTCACATTCTCATTGAATCCGCTGCTGATGTCATCAGTGCTTGGGTCGCACGATGTCAAAAACAGAGCGAATGTTGACATTGCAAATATTATTTTTTTCATGTTTCTTCAATTTTTATAATTCTACTGTGAATATTACCAGCTTGCATATTCTGACTGAGCGTCAGTCCAACCGTCGTTCTGAACCACTGTTCCCATCGAAATCTGAGTGTCAGGCATCTTCTGGAAACCGGCAGTGGCATTGTAGCGTGATGCATAGCCGCCGTTATGTGCCTTGTTGGTGTCGGCCTTTCCACGCCAATATGTAGGCTGTCCCGTCTGCTTTTCAAGTGCAGCTGCGGCAATGTGCCAGCGGCGTATGTCGTTCCAACGAATGCCCTCGCATGCAAACTCCCAGCGACGCTCGTTTTGCAGTGCTTTGAGTGAGTAGCTTGAGATGGCAGGCAGTCCGGCTCTTTCTCGAACAAGATTGATTCCTTTCGTGTCTTTCTTCAATTCCGACTGCATAAGCAGTACATCGGCAAAGCGAATGAGTACGAGGTCGTGAATGTTGTTGGTCTGCATGTTCTCAGCGCCATTTAACCATTGACCAGAGAACATCAAGTTTTCGAACGTGCAAGAGTAGCCACCGTCAACATCTGCGTTCTTGGCAGAGATGGGTGCCCACTTCTTGCCATAGAAGTCTGTTTCCTGCACAAAATCCGACCAGCCGCCGTATGCGTATGTCTCAGAGTTTGACCAATCCTGGATAGTTGCATCGCGACGGATGTCATTTGGTTCTGCTGCCTTCCAGTCGCTAACGAGGTTTGGGGCAACAGGGCCTGCACCCCAACCCTGACCGAACGGGAATGTATTGGCATACTTCTGACCGCCACGCACACCGAAGTGAAGAGCTATTCCATTGGCGTATCCAATTGTTGTATTCCATGAGGCAAGACGGTTGAACTTGATGGCAAACATTGATTCCGGGTTGATGGCATTATCGTCCTCCACCCATTTCAAACCTTGACCAGCCGTGTAGTCGTAGTCTTCAACAGTGCAACGGTTGGTATAAGCCCATAGGTTGCGGAAGTCAGGAACGAGCGAATAGCCGGAATTGTTTACGCAGTCGTCAATGGCGGTTATCACATCCTGCTTTGTGAGCGTTGTCCCGTCAGGAAGTTCCACTGAGGTGATAGCATCCTCGTTATATGTGGTACTTGTCATGTCGGCAATGGTAGTGCCATTACAGAACATACCGGCATAGAACAACCATGCACGTCCAAGCATTGCCTCGGCAGCATACTTGTCGACGTGTCCTGCCTGAGAATCGCTTGTCTTGGCTGCGGGCAGCAAGCTGACAGCGTCGCGAAGGTCCTGGAGAATCTGCTTCCAAGGGTCGTCGATATTGCCCTGCACGAGCAATTCGCCGCCTGGAACCGTTCTTACAGGTACGTTTCCATACATCGATGCAAGCTCATAATAGTAGAAGGCACGGAGGAATAAAGCTTCTCCCATAAAGGTGTTTCTTGTATCATCTTCAAGCGAGCAGCTTGGAAGAGCCTGAATAAGGGAGTTCGCCCTGTTGATACCCTCATAGCGGAGCTTGTAGAAGTCGTTTGTCATGTCTGTTCCATGGTTACACAGCAAATCCTCTGCCTGCATAAGGAAGTCATTGTCGCCTCCTCCTCCGAGGTGGTCATCGCTGGCAAGTGCCGCATTGTAGAGGAACGACTCCTGTGGATATGCGTGGGTGGCATTGAGATTCTCGTAGATGCCAGCAAGGGCAGCAAGTCCGTCATCTTCAGTAACGGGGAATGTACCACCCGCAAGCTCACCCACATTTTCAACATTGTCAATATCGCATGATGTCATTCCGAAAGCGACCAATGCTGAAGCTGCTAATAAATATATCTTTTTCATATGTATCTTTCTGTAATATAATGATTAGAATTTAACGTTCACGCCTACCATGTATGTGCGTGGCTGTGGATAGTTGCCCACGTCAACACCTGTTACCCAAGGCTCAGAGTCGTTTAGTGCCTTACCGCATTCGGGATCCATTCCCTTATAGCCGGTGATGGTGAAGAGATTCTGTGCCTGAACGTAGAGGCGGAGCTGCTGGAAAGGACAGTTCTTCCAAACGTTCTTGAAGTCGTATCCGAGGGTTATGTTCTGCAGACGGAAGTAGTCGGCATTCTCGATGTAAATATCTGAGATGGTCATCCAGTTTACGCCTTCGTTCATGCGGTTGAAGAGAGGATACTTGTTGCTTGTGCCCTCGCCGTTCCAATATGAATAAACTTCTGTTGTGAAGTTCTCCTGGTTTCCGTCGGCAAACTTGCGATAAGAGCGTGCAATCTGCTGTCCGAGAGCGGCATAGCCTGTCACGCTGAAGTCGAAGCCTTTATAGCTTGCGCCAAGGTTGATGCCCATGGTCACGTCAGGATGCGGATCGCCAAGCTCTGTCTTATCCTCGTCGTTGATGACTCCGTCGCCATTGAAGTCAACGAACTTCAGGTCGCCCACGGCAAGACCTGTGCCCTGCTTAGAGTTGGCGGCATCGCCATTCTTCAGAGTGGCCTTGTATGCCTCCAGGTCAGTGACATTCTGGATTACACCAGCTGTCTTGTAGCCATAGAAGTATCCGATTGGGTGTCCTTCCTCGAAGCGGGCGATGATACCGGTGTTCTGTGAGAGGAGGTCATTTCCACCATTGTTGTATTTTTGGTTCGAGTTCACCGCCGTAACTTCATTCTTGTTGTATGCCATGTTCCAACCGATGTTGTACTTGAAGTCCTCGCCGATTTGGTCGTTCCAGTTGAGTGCAACCTCGATACCGGTGTTCTTCACCGTACCGGCATTCTTCCACATGGTAGAGAAACCTGAAGTAGCGTCAATTGGCACCTCAACGAGCAAGTCCTTGGTCTTCTTTGAATACCAGTCGAGGGTCACTCCCAGCTTTCCGCCAATGAAACGTGCGTCAAGACCGATGTTCATCTGCTCAGAGGTCTCCCATGTCAACTCCTCATTGGGCAGACGGCTCGAATATGCACCAGAGAGACCGTCGCTCTTGTCGTTGCCGAATGAATACTTTCCGAAGTCGCCGTAGGTGAATGTTCCCATCCACTGGAAGTTGCCCACAGAAGCGGCGTTACCGTTCTGACCCCATCCTGCGCGAATCTTCAGGAAGTCGAGCCATGAAGAAGTCTTTTCCATGAACTTCTCGTTGCTCACTACCCAACCTGCAGAGAACGATGGGAAATAGCCCCAACGGTGTCCGGGGGCGAACTTTGAGTTGCCGTCGGCGCGGATGATGGCTGAAAGCATATACTTCTCTGCGTAGTTGTAGTTCAGACGGCCGAAGTATGAGAAGCTGCGAGAGTCGTCGCATGGAGTACCTGATGCCTGAGCACTTGTAGTAGCACCCTTCATATAGCTCATGTAAGCACGGTCAAAAGAACCAAATACAGAATTGTTGGCAGATACGTTGAGGCTGAAACCAAAGTCCGGCTTGCTCTCACCATACTCGGTACCAACGAGTACGTCGAAGTTATGCTCCTTAATGTCAAACTTATAGTTCAGGGTGTTTGTTGTGCTCCAACCCCAGCTTGTGCCAATCTGGTTTTGAGCCTTGTCTTCTGTGAGGAAGGTGTCGGAGTTCGTTCCGTTGGCATTGAAAATGCTCTCAAAGCTACGGTATGTCCATGTTCCCTGGTTGTAGTTCACCTGTCCACGATATACAAGGTTCTTGATTGGCTGAATCTCAACATAGCCTGTCAGGTTGAAATTGTGATTGATACTCTTGTTGTTTGCATTCGAACGGCTAACAAGAGTGAGCATCGGGTTGCTGGTATATGAGTTGTAGTTCTGCCAACCCTCTGTACCCGAAGCCTGAATGTCTTCCCAGTCGAAATAGTTGCCGTCATTGTCATAGATAGGCACACAAGGATTGGCGCGGAGCATGGTGGAAAGAGCATTGGCATACTGGTTGCCAATCTGGATACCCTGGCTCTGCTTGTGAGAATAATAGAGGTTTTCACCAACCTTCACCACATCCATACCTTTGGAGTCGCGATAAATGACATGCTCTGAATTCACACGGAAAGTGAAACGACGGTAGTCAGACTTAACAGGACCACCGAATACACCATCCTGATACTGATAACCACTACCCATGGAGAACTTGCTGTAGTCAGAACCACCTGATATGTTCAGGGCATGGCTTGTAGTCATTGCGTTCTTGTTACGGATAGCCTCCACCCAATTTGTACCGGGGTTACTGCCGTTTTGGTATGCTGCAAGCAAGTCGGCGTCGATATACTTCGACCAATCGTAAGCAGAGCCTCCACTATTGAATGACATCTGGTCCTGTACCTCCATATACTGCTTTGCTGTCAGCATCTGTGGCAAGCGATAGATGTTCGACCAACCTACATTTGCATCGTATGTCACCTGCACCTTGCCAGCCTTACCCTGCTTCGTGGTAACGAGGATAACGCCGTTGGCGGCTGCAGAACCGTAAATAGCACAGCTTGCGGCATCCTTCAGCACGTCGATACGCTCGATGTCGGCAGGGTTGAGGTTGTTGATATCGCCTGCTACGCCATCTATAATATAAAGAGGTGCGGTGTTGCCGTTGGTACCGGCACCACGGATAGAAATCTTGAATCCGTCACCGGGCTGACCTGAGTTTGCCTGAATGTTCACACCAGGAGTCTGGCTCTGCAATGCACCAAGCACCTGTGTGGTGTTCATCTTTGCAATGTTCTCGCCCTTGATTTCCACTGTAGCACCGGTGACGAGCTTTTTCTTCTGCACACCATAACCAACAACCACCACTTCCTCGAGTTCCTGGCTGTTGCTTACGAGCTTCACGTTGACAACGCCGCTCTGTGGTACAACCACTTCCTGGGTCTTGTAGCCGATGTAGGTGATCACAAGGGTCTGGCCAGGCTTGGCGTTGATTGAGAAGTTACCATCGAAGTCGGTAACCGTTCCGTTACTTGCACCGGCACCCTTCACCATGACCGTGGCTCCGATTACCGGACCCATGTCGTCACTTACGGTACCCTGCACTTTCTTTGTCTGCTGAACGGCTGGGAGAGGCGAGTTGGCAGCGTCGGCGAAAGCCTCTACTGGAACTGCTCCAAGCACTGAGCATACGCCCATCAGCACCACTGATTTTTTGAAATTCAAATCCATACTTGAAGTACTTTTTTCGTTTTTTAGGTTTAAATTCGTCTGCCGGATTTGGCCGGCAAACACGGCACTTTAAGCCCAAGACTCTGATTTCCAGACCTCAGCAAGTTTCTTCTTACAACGTGTAACGTGACAGGTCTCGCTATTGCGACTGAAATTCGATTGGAAGCAGCTATCTACGTTAATAATTAATTTGGAAAAGAATACGATTTGCGCTATCTTTGCAAAATAAAAGAGTACATTTTTGCAACGTTCTTAAAAACAAGGTAATAGAAATGGGAGTGACTTATAACGATAAGGAACAACAGTTCGTTTTTGACTTTGAGCATGATAAGAATACTCAACGAGGACAACAACATCACCATTTTCAGCATCATCGGAAGACAAGACTTGATGGCTGACTCTTTTTGAACCCTCTAAGCAGCCTTATGTTTCGCCGACTGTCACCCTTTGACAGTCGCCTGTCATAACTGTGACAGTCTTGCAGGGAACGTTAGCCTTGTTGCGGGATGACGTCTCGTAGCATTTATGTTAAAGCCTGCTCCGCTACAACTCTACACTCTGCATTTTGTAACCATTTAAAAACAAGGCGTTTAGCACGAAATGATGTAGAGTGTAGAGTTGTAGCGGCATCCCGCTTTCCAGAAGTGGGTTCACCCCATCAGTTGCACCATTCTCAGCGTCCGCCGTTCAGTATTATACGGCAGTGTGGCGAGATATTCATCTATGCTTGCTACGGTTCTGCCAAGCAAGCGGGCAAGGTCGTATGCCGTTCCGCCGTTCTCCATGTATATAGTTGCGAAGGTGTGGCGATAGCTGTACATCGTAAACTGCTCGTCAACAAGCACGTCAAGGACATTCCCGCTCGTTATGCGCTTTCGCTCTCTCACTGTTCCATCGACATTGTAAAGACATGCGTCGAATCCGTTAGCGGCACGAACCTCTATCCAACGGTTAAACTCGTGCCACACCTTCTTCAGCGAGCTTGCCATTCCGCTTATGACCGCATTCTCTCTACGCTCCACCGCCTCGGCATCGGCAGTGTCTATGCCGTCCATCAGCGGGAAGAGCAGTTGCCGACCTTGTTTGCGCCGACCGATGCAAGGCGCAAGCAACGACATGTTCCTCTCGCTCTTCCACACTGCCACATCTACAGGTTGCCCTGTCTTTCGTCGGCGCAACTTGAACATCCACACCTCCGACGTTTCCCTCACTATGTCGTCCCACGTCAGCAGAGCCAAGTCTATCGGCGCAAGTCCTTGCATCGTGCAACCGCAAAGGTAGAACCACAGGGCAAACTCCTTGCTGAAAGGACGGCGCAGCTTGCTGCCCATTCTACCGAAGCCCATTTCGCTACGTCTCTCATAATAATACTCAAACAGCAGATTTCGCTGGAACTCACTGAGTGACTGATTCTTATATACCCGTGCAAACATCTTCCCCACACGTGCTTTCCTAAAGGGATTGTCATCCGCATAGCCTTTCTCCACCGCAAAGTTCAACACTCGACTCATCTTTTCCACATATTCCTTGCAAGTGTTTTGCGACTTCACCCTTTCGTTGCCCTTTAGCCAAAGCAGGAATTTCTCCACAGCCGCCTCGTCTATCTCCGCCAAAGGCTTTTCCTTTACTCCAAAGCAGCGCAAGAACGAGCCGACGGCATTTCGATAAGTCTTCACCGTAGCCGGCGATTTATTGCCACATTCCTCCCGCATCATCGCAAACGCTTCGCCAAGGGTAGTCTGTCGCCTCATGCAACGTTGGCTCCCCTTCACCATTTTAATTAGGCTTGCCGCCGTGTAAGCCTTATCTTCCAGTATGCATCGGTCTCTCGCCTGTTCCACCTCTCGTCTGAATCGCCCAATTATGGCATTGCCCACGGCATGGTCCGCCACTACGGCGCGAATACATTGCCCCTTGTCGTCCCAATCCTTCGCCCTACAAGCAATGGGAAGGGTCATTATCGCCCGCACCCCTTGCCATCTTACTGTCAACACAACGGCGTGCTTTCCGTTGCCGCCGTTCCTCTCCTTCCTTAGCCCTATGCTAATGGTTGCTTTGTTTGTCCTCATAGATTTTTTATGTTTAAGCAATTAAACGTTCTCGCAATCCCCTTTATAACAATCTTTCACAGCGTTTCCAAGTTACGTTTCACGCCGTGAAATATACGTTGCACGCCGTGAAATATACGTTGCACGCCGTGAAATATACGTTGCGCGCCGTGAAATGTACGTTTCACGCCGTGAAATATAACTTTCTAAGTCATCTTTGTAACCTTATATAGGTTATTGGAGCAAACACGTTCACCTGTTTGATATAAATTAGACAGCCCATCGTCATGACAACAGGACCGAAGAAGCCACGCCGTTTCCTCTTTTTTACAAATTCTTACCAAATTCTTTATAAAATTAAAACAACTTTAGTAGCAGGCAAGACAACCACTGAAACTCTTTAAAATCAATAGTGTAATATTTACACATATTAAGATATTCACATAAAAATATCAATGTTTTGCGCTTTTTTCATCAAAAAAACGTCATTTTCGCAAAATAGTATTGAAGAAAAACAAAAAAGTATTATAAGCTTTGCAAAAAAAGCCATATCTTTGCACCGACAAAATGAATGTAACAACCGCATAGTTCCATAACATTACTAAATAAGTCTATAATATTTTAACAAATAAATAAAAATAGCTAACAATATGATTAAAAACAGTTCGTAAAATGTTATGCAAAATCCACAAATCCACATGTTGGATTGTGGAAAAACGCTGCTTATATAAATGCAGCACCTTATTAAATATATGAGAAAACCTTAAAGACAAGATTTTACTCGTGTTTGCCGGCCAAATCCGGCAGACGAATTTAAACCTAAAAAACGAAAAAAGTACTTCAAGTATGGATTTGAATTTCAAAAAATCAGTGGTGCTGATGGGCGTATGCTCAGTGCTTGGAGCAGTTCCAGTAGAGGCTTTCGCCGACGCTGCCAACTCGCCTCTCCCAGCCGTTCAGCAGACAAAGAAAGTGCAGGGTACCGTAAGTGACGACATGGGTCCGGTAATCGGAGCCACAGTCACAGTGAAGGGTGCCGGTACAAGTAACGGAACGGTTACCGACTTCGACGGTAACTTCTCAATCAACGCCAAGCCAGGCCAGACCCTTGTAATCACCTACATCGGCTACAAGACTCAGGAAGTGGTTATCCCACAGAGCGGCGTGGTTAACGTGAAGCTCGTAAGCAACAGCCAGGAACTCGAGGAAGTGGTGGTTGTAGGTTACGGTGTACAGAAGAAAAAGCTCGTCACCGGTGCTACCGTGGAAATCAAGGGCGAGAACATTGCAAAGATGAACACCACACAGGTGCTTGGTGCATTGCAGAGCCAGACTCCTGGTGTGAACATTCAGGCAAACTCAGGTCAGCCCGGTGACGGATTCAAGATTTCTATCCGTGGTGCCGGTACCAACGGCAACACCGCACCTCTTTATATTATAGATGGCGTAGCAGGCGATATCAACAACCTCAACCCTGCCGACATCGAGCGTATCGACGTGCTGAAGGATGCCGCAAGCTGTGCTATTTACGGTTCTGCAGCCGCCAACGGCGTTATCCTCGTTACCACGAAGCAGGGTAAGGCTGGCAAGGTGCAGGTGACATACGATGCGACATTCGGTTGGTCTAATATCTACCGTCTGCCTCAGATGCTGACTGCAAAGCAGTATATGGAGGTTCAAGACCTTATGCAGATAAACAGTGGTGGCGAGGCTTATGACTGGTCTAAATACATTGACGCCGACTTGCTTGAGGCTTACCGCAACGGCAGCAACCCTGGCACGAACTGGGTTGAGGCAATCCGCAACAAGAACGCCATGTCAACAAGTCACGCACTGAACATTGCCGGTGGTAACGACATCAGTAAGTTCTCAATGGGTGCCGGCTACCAGTATCAGGACGGTGTATTCGGAAATGTCGTGAAGTCTGACTACCGCCGTTTCACTTTCCGCATCAATTCTGAGCATGTTCTGTTGAAGGCTGATGGCCGTGATGTCATCAAGGTCGGTGAGAACGTTTACTATTCTCACAAGCAGAATCAGGGTATTCAGATTGGCAACCAGTATGCCAACGCCCTTTCCACGATGCTTCGTGCCAATCCATGTATTCCTATCTACGACGCTGAAGGCAACTACTTCGATTGGGAAGACATAAAAGCATCTGGAACAAAAGGTTGGCAGAACTACAACTCTTATTCTTCTAACCCAATGCTTTCATTGGTTAGCCGTGCAAATGCCAACAACAAGAGTGTAAACCACCAGTTGAACGCAACAGCATACCTCGAGATTCAACCAATAAAGAACCTTACCTATCGTGGACAGCTGAACTATAACCAAAGTTCCTACACATACAGAAGCTATGAGGGCGTGTTCTCAGCCAACGAGACAAATGCCGACACCTTCATCAACGAAGGCAACGATAAGGCTACAAATCAGATTGGAACTGGTTGGGGTTGGAGTACGACCAATACATTGAACTACAAGTTTGACATTGCCAAGGATAACCACTTCGACGTACTCGTTGGTACCGAGTATGGCGAGAGCAAGCCAAACTTCGGCTTCACACTTAATGCAACTGCAACAAACTCTGTCTTCATGGATTTCGACCATGCCTATATGGACTACATGAAGAACAACAATGCTGCAACGGTTTCAGGTGCTCCTTACTCAGACTCTCGCTCTATGTCGTACTTCGGTCGTTTGAACTACGACTTTAATGAGACTTACATGTTCTCTGCCATTATTCGTGCCGACGGAAACTCTAAGTTTGCACCAGGCAACCGTTGGGGTTACTTCCCATCGTTCTCCGCAGGTTGGGTTGTCAGCAACGAGAAGTTCATGGAAAAGACTTCTTCATGGCTGAGCTTCCTGAAGATTCGTGCTGGTTGGGGACAAAACGGTAACGCCGGTTCTGTTGATAACTTCCAGTGGCAGGGTGCCTTCACATACGGTGCTTATGGTAACTACTCATTCGCGAACAACAAGGATGGTTACACCGCAGGTGCATACGCAAGCCGTCTGCAGAATCTCGACCTTACATGGGAGACTTCTGAACAGATGAACATCGGTTTCGACGCTCGTTTCCTCGGTGGCAAACTCGGTTTTACTTTCGATTGGTATAACAAGAAGACCAAGGACTTGCTCGTTGAGGTTCCTATCGACGCAACTACAGGTTTCTCAACCATGTGGGCAAATGCAGGTACTGTTGAGAACAAAGGTATTGAGGTTGCTCTCAACTGGAACGACCAGATTGGCAAGGACTTCCAGTACAATATTGGCTACAACGTTGCCTACAACAAGAACAAGGTGACTGAAATAAACTCTACACAGAAGTACAACCAGGGTGGTAACGACTTGCTGTCTCAGGGAACTGGCTACATCGCACGCTTCGAGGAAGGACACCCAATCGGCTACTTCTGGGGCTACAAGACTGCCGGCGTTATCCAGAACGAGGCTGACCTCGCTGCCTACACAGCTACACTTAAAGACGGCAATCCCGCTAATTCCAAGCAAGGCTCGAACCTCGGCATTGGCGACCTGAAGTTTGTTGACTTCAATGGCGACGGCGTAATCAACGATGAGGACAAAACAGAATTAGGCAGTCCACATCCAGACGTAACCATGGGTATTAATATCGGCGCAAGCTACAAGGGATTTGACTTCAGTCTTACCGGTTACGCAGCACTTGGTCAGGAAGTGGCTCGCTCTTATCGTAAATTCGCCGACGGCAACCAGGAGAACTTCACCACAGAGGTGTATTCATATTGGAACGGCGAGGGCACAAGCAACAAGTATCCATTGTTCAACCGTTTCAACGAAGGTGCCAACTGGATGACAATCTCTGACATCTATATTGAGGACGCAAGCTATTTCCGTCTGCAGAATATCACTCTTGGCTACGACTTTACAAAGCTTTGGAAGAACAGCCCATTCCAGCAGCTTCGTCTCTACGTTCAGGCACAAAACCTCTTCACCATAACCGGCTATAAGGGAATGGATCCTGAGAATGGTAGTGCCATCGGTAACGAGTCTTGGGTAACAGGAGTTGATGTTGGTAACTATCCACAGCCACGCACATACTTGCTTGGTGTTAATGTAAAATTCTAATTTAAAAAAGAATAGAAGCAATGAAAAAGATATATTTAATGACAGCTGCCGCCATGATTGCGTTTGGAATGTCTTCTTGCGACATCGACAACGTTGAGAACTACGGCGAACTATCAGCTGAAAACTTCCCAGTCTCAGCAGTAGATGGAGAAGCAACACTGGCAGGTGTTTATGAAAACCTCAACGCCACACACGCTTATCCACAGGAATCGTTCCTCTATGCTGCCGCACTTGCCAGCGACGACATGCTTGGCGGAGGTGGCGACAACGACAAGTTGATGCAGTCTCTTGACCTGCTCTGTAACTACAACTCAGACATGACCAACAACTTCTACAAGTTTAGGTATGAGGGCATCAATAGAGCCAATATGCTCATCCAGTCACTGCCAAACACAGCGATGGAGGATGACGTTAAGAAACAGTATTTGGGAGAGGCCTTGTTCCTCCGTGCCTTCTACTATTATGAACTTTCTTCAATGTATGGAAACGTGCCTCTCAGAACGGTCCCCGGTGGTGATGCGATTTCTCAGGGAAACATAGAGGACGTATGGAAGCAGATTCTTCAGGACTTGCGTGATGCCGTTGAGTCAATGCCTGCTAAAAAGGCTACGACAGCCGGCCATGTTGACAAATATGCTGCCGAGGCAATGCTCGGACGTGCATGGTTGTTCTACACAGGCTTCTTCTGCAACGGTACATCCATTGCTGACCTGACAAGCTCCAAATATAGCCCGCTGACATCTGTTGAACTCCTTGACGGAACAACACTTACAAAGCAGGACGTTATTGGATATATTGACGACTGCGTGAACAATTCCGGCTACGAACTCGTGCCTGATTTCCGCAACCTCTGGGCATATACTAACCGCTGCACTGTAGAGGATTATGACTATACAGCAGGTCAAGGCCTGAAGTGGGTAGAGGATGACAATGGCATTAACCCTGAGTCAATGTTCGCTATCAAGTTTAACAAGTTTGCCTCATGGAGCACTACAATCGGTTATGCCAATGGTATTGCACTTCACTTCGGAGTACGTGGCGGTCAGGAATATAAAAACACATTCCCATTCGGTCAGGGTTGGGGTGCAGGTCCCGTTGCTCCAAACCTTGTAAAGGACTGGAAGTCAATTGAGCCAAACGATATGCGTCGTGATGCTACTATCCAGGATTGGACGAATGTTCCTTCATATAATTACGGCGGTTGGGAAGACTTCGTACAGGAGACCGACTACTATGGAAAGAAATGGTCGCCTATTACATCAATTAATGAGGATAGAAGTGGTTACAACTGTACATTTGAAAACCAGATGTATCCAGGCAACTGGAGCGTATCCGGAGCTGAAAACATGCAGTTGAACAATATTCACGATCTCGTGCTTATCCGCTTTGCCGACGTGCTGCTGATGCAGTCAGAGCTGAAGGAAGATGTAGCAGGAATCAACAAGGTTCGTGCACGTGCAGGACTTGACCCAATAGCAGCCTACTCTCTCACTGCTCTTCAAAACGAGCGTCGTTGGGAGCTTGCTTGCGAGGGAATCCGATGGAACGACATTCGCCGTTGGCACATAGCTGCCACTGCACTCTCAAAGCAGCAAGACCAGCCTGTTTATCATGCAGGAAAGGCGGAGGAAAATACTGCCCACAACGGTGGATATGCTGCCCGCTACAATGCCACAGCAGGTTTCCAGAAGATGCCTGACACTCAGATTGCCATCGGTACTGTTGTGCAGAATGAAGGTTGGACAGATGCCACCTCAGAATATCAGGGATGGTAATAACGTATTAATTAATCCAATAAAGAAATCAATATGAAAAAAATATTAATATCGTCAATAGCACTGCTTGGCGTGCTCACTGCATGTGACCCTTCAAAGGATGACATCAGCACACCGGGATTCGATGTCACTGCGGAGGAATTCTCAAATGGATTCACTTTCAAGCAGTATAGCGATGCTGAATGTACCACAGAGGCTGCCGACGGAAACTACTTCAAGTTCTCGACCAATCCGGTTAAGTTTGTCACTGTATTGACAATCAATGATGAAGGTGAGGAGAATATCCTCATCAACAAGGCGGCTGCCGGAGTATTCAAACTTGCCCCGAAACGTGGAGGCTCTCCTTCGCAGAAGTTCTACGTAAGAACATACGGTTGGGATGGCAATTATCTTGAGACAAGCCGCGACGTTACTGTTTATGTGCCTACGGAACTCAGCGAAGATATGCGTCTGCTTGCTTCTGATGCTTATGGATATAAGGTTTGGACTTGGGACACAGAACTTCGCGGCGGCGCTGTTTGGGGTAATCTTGGGTATTCACCAGGTGAGGACTGGACTGGCGGTATTTGGTGGGGTGCTACTCCTGAAGAACTCACGGGTCAGCTCCAGCACTCTGACACTGGTGTTGCAACTGGTGAGGAAAATGCGGGTGCATACATGGAGTTCTACGATGATGGAAACATCAAGACCTACGATGCTGCCGGCAACCAAATACGCACCGGAAAGTTCTCTGTTGAAGGATTTACCGGAGAAAGGAACATCGCATCTATCGATGGTGTCGTTTCTAACTGGTCATACGGAACCTTGAAAACATCAGCAGGTGCCATTCTCTTCCCATTCCAGATTAATGGTGGCGGCACGAAGCCAACAGAGTTTGAGATTGTTAAGATCGACGCAAGCCACTTGCAGCTCATTTATGCTGCTCCTGGAACTGGCTCATGGAGCGAGGCTACATGGTGGGCCTTCAAGAGTGTTTCAGACCCAGAGGCTGCCTTGACAAACTTCTCTACAAAAGACTGGACTTGGGATGTTGACTGGCGCGGCGATGGTGGCGCTTGGGGTAACATGGGTTATGCCCCTGACGCAGGTGACACATTCGTTAACAATGGAAACGGCATTTGGTGGGCATGTCCTCCTGCAGACCTCACAGGTCAGCTCCAGCACTCTGACACTGGTGTAGCAACGGGTGAGGAAGATCCTAATGCATACATGACATTCGACTGGAAGAACGGTATAGTAACTTCCTATACTGCTGACGGAACTAAGATTCGTGGCGGTAAGTTCGAGATAACCAACTGGCAGATGGGCAAGCGAGCACAAGCTTCTGTTGACGGCAGTCAGGCAAGTTGGGCTTACGGAACGCTCAATACTGACGCTGGCTCAATCCTGTGGCCGTTCAAGATTAACGGAGGTGGTGAAAAACCGACCGCATTCGAAATCATTCAGTGTGACAACGACCACTTGAAGCTCATTTACGCAGCACCTGGAACAGGTAGCTGGAGTGAAGCCACATGGTGGGCATTCAAGAAGAAGTAATTGATATTTAATCATCAATACACAAATCCCCGTCTGGAGAGTTAAGCTCCAGACGGGGATTTTTCATGCAAAACGTATGGCGATTACAAAAAGTTGTCGTTTTTTGCGATGCAATTTGGCAAAGGATGTACTTTTTTTGAATATTGTTTGGTAATGTTCATAAATTATTGTAATTTTGCACGGCTGAATTATAAAAGATTACATAAACCACACTTCAGAAACATGAAGCAGATATTGTTCTCGCCTACGGGTGGCACGAAAATGGTAGCGGATGCTATATGTACTGGCATTGGAGGAGATTACGATGTTATAGATCTCTGCGTACCAGATAATTCTTTTCAGGAAACTACGATTTCGGATGCAGAATTGGTAATTATTGCCATGCCTGTTTTCGGAGGCCGTATCCCTCATCTCGCTGTTGAGAGATTGCGGAATATTAAAGGTAATGGAGCAAAATGTGCTGTGGTCGTTGCCTATGGCAACAGGCACTTTGACGATGCGCTATTGGAACTGAGAGACGAGGCAACGGCAGCTGGTTTTACTGTGGTTGCCGCTGTCGCAGCAGTTGCCGAGCATAGTATAATTAGAGAGTTTGGAGCAGGAAGACCTAATGCCAAGGATAATGTGAGACTAATGATTTTAGGCAATTCCATCTTGCAGAAGATTGAGGATGAGGATGCTGACAACCTTACGAATTTTGATGTTCCAGGCAATAGGCCTTACAAGAAAACCATATCACTGCCACACCCTAAGGCGGGAAGGTCTTGTCATAGGTGTGGGTTGTGTGCTTCTAATTGTCCTGTGGGCGCCATTCCACTTGACGAGCCGCGTAGCGTAGATAAAAAGAAGTGTATCTCTTGTATGCGGTGTGTGGCTGTTTGTCCTCGCAGTGCGCGCGGCATTGGTTGGTTGACGAATAAGTTTATTGCCCTTGCCATTGGCAAGGCTTGTTCTAAAAAGAAGGAGAACATGTTGTTTCTCTAATGTTCCCCAAGGAAGCTAATCATGATGGTAAAAAAATCCCGTTTGGCTAATACAATGGCCAAACGGGATTTCCATATTAATGGATTCTCCTAGCTTGTCGTCAGATTACTCCCAGTTCAGTATTACTTTGCCGCACTGTCCTGACTCCATTACGTCGAATCCCTTCTGGAATTCGTCGATGGAGTAGTGGTGGGTGATAACTGGCGTAAGGTCAAGACCGGAGATGAGCATCTGCTCCATCTTATACCATGTCTCCCACATCTGTCTGCCGTAGATGCCCTTGATGGTGAGAGCCTTGAAGATTATCTCGCTCCAGTCAACGGTAGTAGTCGGTGGCAAGATGCCAAGCTGTGCAATGTGTGAGCCGTTGTACATGTGGGCAACCATGTCGCGGAAGGCTACAGGCGAGCCTGACATTTCCAAGCCTACATCGAAGCCTGAGATGCCGAGCTGTTTCATTGCCCCTTCGATAGTCTCGCCCTTAGTGGCGTTGACAGTAAAGGTGGCACCCATCTTGCGGGCAATGTCAAGGCGGTAGTCGTTGAGATCGGTGACAATAACGTTCTTCGCGCCTGCAAAGCGTGCTATGGCTGTCGCCATGGTTCCGATGAGACCCGCTCCCGTGATAAGGACATCCTCGCCAAGCAGAGGGAAGGCAAGGGCTGTGTGTGTGGCATTGCCAAAGGGGTCCATGATGGCAGCCAAGTCATCGGAAATCCTGTCGTCGAGCTTCACAACATTCGACTCTGGTATGCTGAGGTATTCAGCAAAGGCACCGTTGCGGTTTACGCCCACGCTGATGCTGTTCTCGCAGATGTGCAGCTTGCCACGGCGACAGTTGCGGCAGTGACCGCAGGCAATGTGTCCTTCACCAGTTACGCGGTCGCCAACCTTGATGTTCTGCACACCAGGTCCAACCTCGGCTACTATGCCTACATATTCGTGTCCGATGGTCATAGGAGTCTTTATGGTCTTCTGACTCCATTCGTCCCACTTGTAGATGTGAAGGTCTGTGCCGCAGATAGCGGTCTTCTTTATCTTTATGAGCACGTCGTTGACACCGACTGAAGGCACTGGAACATCCTCCAACCAAATGCCCTTCTTAGGCTCTTTCTTTACTAATGCTTTCATATATTCTATTACTTAATTACCTCAAACTCCTTTCCAATCTTCGTGAAGGCGGCGATGCACTTGTCGAGATGTTCGCGCTCGTGGGCAGCAGAAATCTGTACTCTTATGCGTGCTTCGTTCTTTGGGACAACGGGATAGAAGAAACCTGTGACGTAGATGCCTTCTTCCTGTAGGCGGGAAGCCATAACCTGCGACAGTTTTGCATCGTAGAGCATCACGGCGCATATTGCCGACTGCGTAGGCTTTATGTCAAAGCCCGCTGCCAGCATCTTCTCGCGGAAGTAGTCGGTGTTGGCGTGCAGTTTGTCTTGCAGCTCGTTTGTCTCGTTCATCATCTGGAACATCTTTATGCCTGCGGCAACAACCATTGGAGGCAGCGAGTTGGAGAAGAGGTATGGACGTGAACGCTGACGCAGCATGTCGATAATCTCCTTCTTTCCTGTGGTGAATCCGCCTACGGCACCGCCGAAGGCCTTGCCCAGTGTGCCAGTGATTATCTCAATCTTGCCGCGCAGGTTGTGAAGTTCAGTCACTCCGCGGCCAGTCTTGCCTACCACACCGGCAGAGTGCGACTCGTCAACCATCACCATAGCGTCGTACTTGTTGGCAAGTTCATATATCTTGTCGAGAGGGCAGACGTTGCCGTCCATGGAGAACACTCCGTCGGTTACAATAATGCGGAATCGGCATTTCTGTGCCGCCTTCAGTTGCTCCTCAAGGTCGGTCATGTTGGCATTGGCATATCTGAAACGCTGTGCCTTGCAGAGTCTTACGCCGTCGATGATTGACGCGTGGTTGAGGGCATCGGAGATGATGGCGTCGTCGGGACCAAGAAGCGGCTCAAAGACTCCACCGTTGGCATCGAAGCAGGCGGCATAGAGAATGGTGTCCTCTGTGCCGAAGAAGTCGGCGATGGCTTTCTCAAGGTCTTTGTGGCGGTCTTGCGTTCCGCAGATGAAGCGTACTGACGACATTCCGTAGCCACGTTCGTCCATGGCGTTCTTTGCCGCCTCAATCAGTGCGGGATGGTTTGCCAAACCAAGGTAGTTGTTGGCACAGAAGTTGAGCACAGTCTTACCAGCCACGGTAATTTCAGCACTTTGTGGTGAACAAATGAGTCGTTCGCTCTTGTAAAGTCCTGCCTCCTTTATTGAGGCGAGTTCATTAGACAAATGTTTTTGAAAGTTGTTGTACATGATATTATTGTTTTGAATGAGTGATATAATAAGATAGGTTATTGATTTTCATGATTCTTGTCACAAAGGCATCGTGTATGTCTTCATGCCATTAGCGGTGGTATTGATGTGTATGGCAACACTGTCGGAATCCAAGACCTTCAGATAAGATGTTGGTAGTGAGAAATAGTATTTCTGCGAGTAGTATTCCGGTATGTCGCCTTTGTCGTGGTACAGTGTTAAGTGGAGTGTGCGCTTTTTACTGTCCGTGAATGTATGGATTGAGTCAGGTATCAGAGTGATATGGTGCTTTAGCGAGTTGCTCGTTACAGTACCCACTTTGAGCGTGATGGTGAGATTGATGTAGCGTTTGCGCTTGTCGGTCCATGCTGCCTCCAGTCCTACAGGGTCTGTCTTCATCTCCGTGATGGAGTCTATTGGCGTGATGCTCATATTGATCATCTGTTCAAACATCACGGCATCAATTTTATCGTTGTCCACCTTATTGTAATACATGGCAACACGATAGGTGCTGTCGGCAGTATTTGACCATGGCGTCGAAATGGGTTCCGACAGGGTGAGCGAGTCGCCGTTGTCGGTAATGGCATAGTCCACCTTCTTGTCTCTGTTGGTGTGTGCCTCCACGAAGTCGGCCTGAAGATAGGAATATGTTCCCTCTCCCTTGTCGTAGCTGTCGGCCTCGCATGCCACAAGAAATATGGTTGCCGCTATATATATAATAAGGTGGCGCATTGTCTTCATGTCTATTTCTAAGTTTGGAAGGTCAGTTTTGCTGTCTAAACTTGTTTCTTGCAGGATTTGCATACATCGTCAGCATCCGTTCGCGCAGGTAGGCTGCGTCAGGTTCTATGCCGGCTTGACGGAGCGCTGCCTCAGCCTTTCCCAATTGCGTCGCAAGGTAAGTCTCGAAGCGTGCCTTTTCTTCTGCCGAATACGTCGTTGATGCCGTTCCATCCAGCAGGTCGAGGGCTACGAGATTGTTAGGGTAGAGGCGGTAGTTGGCGTGGATGCCTTCGTCTATGTGTGCCGCAATCACCTTGAAGATGTCGCCCTTTGGGGTGTCTTTAGGTATGTTGTCGAGATATTCGTCTATGCATGAAGCGCAGTGGTAGTGTATTCCACCCTTGAAGCCCATTATGCCCGTCTGCATGCTCAACAAGTCGTCTTGCTTTGTCTTTTTCCATCCTGCAATGTCGCGCTTTAACTGGAATTCGGCAGCTTTTAGATAGTCGCAGGGGTCATATTCGTAGCTTATGGCGAGAGGTACGATGTGGAGCTGTTTCAATCTGTCAGTGATGGAGCCTTCGCCTCCCATCGCCATCATCTTGAGTATTGCTTCCTGGGTGCGGTCGTCGCTGTCCTTCGCGCGGCCTTCACGTTGTGCTATCCAGATGTTGTCGTTCTTCTCGTTGATGACCATGTGCATGTATTCCGACATTCTCTTGCTGTTGGTCAGCATCTCACGAATGCCAGCGCTGCGCAAAACGATAAACGACTTGTTGACACGTACGAGGTCCTTTATCCATGAAGCAGCAAGGAGGTTGTCGCCTATGGCTATCTCGCAAGTGGTCTTGAATTGCGCGTCGATGAGCATCACGTCGAGTAGTGCAGAGTCGAGTACGATGTCGCGATGGTTGCTGACAAAGGTGTATCGACGCGAGCTGTCTATGTTGGAGATGTCGATGTCGCAACCAGTGCTCGCCTTCTTTAGCAAATCCTTCAGGAAAGGATAGCAGAATGT
Source organism: Prevotella sp. (assembly GCA_051878735.1). Lineage (GTDB taxonomy): Bacteria > Bacteroidota > Bacteroidia > Bacteroidales > Bacteroidaceae > Prevotella. Next base: position 51,282 of record JBJEKR010000031.1, read on the forward strand.
CAACTGAAAGTCGAGGTTGGTCTTGCATTGCTTCAGCTTCATCGCCAATGCCTCGAATGGCACGTCGGGGAACACCTTGCCGACAACGTGCCTGAACTGTGGGTCCGCCGTCAGTCGCTCGTATGCCTCGGGTAAGTCCTCTGGACCATATGCCCGTATCTGGTCAAATTCTTCCATAGCCATTTCTTTTTTAGTTATTATTTGGGAATTGAGGAAATCAACTAAAACTGATTCTCCACGATGTCAGTCAGCACATCGCTCATCTTCAGTCCTGCCGCTTTCACTTGCTGAGGTATAAAGCTGGTGACGGTCATGCCAGGTGTCGTGTTCACTTCGAGCAGGTTTATCTTGTCAACCTCTTTGCCGTCTTTGCCGATGCCTCTGCTTATTATGTAGTCTATGCGGATTATGCCGTTGCAGTGGAGAATGTCGTAGATGTGGCTTGTCAGTTCTGCCACTCTCTTGGCTGTCTCTTCGCTTATGCGTGCAGGGGTTATCTCCTTCACTTGTCCGTTGTATTTCGCATCGTAGTCGAAGAACTCGTTGCTCGTCACCACCTCAGTGGCTGGCAGCACCACCGACTTCTCCCTTGTCTTGTAGCAGCCGATGGAAATCTCCGTGCCTTCGAGATACGACTCCACCATCACGTCGCTGCTCTCAAGCATGGCCTTGCGAATGGCTGGGGCAAGCTGGTCCTTGTTCTTCACCTTCGATACGCCGAAGCTGCTGCCGTCGGCTGCCGGCTTCACGAAGCAAGGCATTCCGATGCGTTCCTCAACCTCGTCGTCGCTCACCACTTCCTCGTAGCCCTTGCGAATCAGCAGACTGTCGGCAACCGACACTCCGTAGCCGCGGAGATACTGGTTGAGTACAAACTTGTCGAAGGTCATTGCCTCCACAAGCACGCCGCTGGTGGAGTAGGGCAGGCCGATAAGTTCAAAGTAGCCCTGCAGTATTCCGTTCTCTCCAGGAGTGCCGTGTATGGTGATATATGCGTAGTCGAAGAAAATCTTGTGCCCGTCTTTCTTGAACGAGAAGTCGTTAAGGTCTATTTTCGATGTCGTGCCATCGCCGAGGTCAACGTTCCAGTCAAGTCCCTTCATATCGACGATGTAAACGTCGTAGCGCTCCTTGTCGAAGAAGGAGTATAGACCTTGAGATGAACGGAGCGATACATCGTGCTCCGAAGAGTCACCGCCACATACGATGGCTATTTTCCTTTTTTGCTGTTCCATTTTTTTCTTTATTGTGTCTAAAACCTAATTCATAATTCAAAACTCTAAATGTCCTCCGCCATTAATTCTTAATTGACTTCGTCGATTGCTGGCTTCACTTTGACTTCGTCTTCCTCTGTCGCGACTCGGGATAGCTCAAGCAAGCTTGGCTCTCCTCTCGGTTCGCGCAGCAATTCTTAATTCTTAATTTTTAATTCTTAATTTTTAATTTTTAACTCTTAATTTCCCCGCAGGGGACTGTATTTTTGCCATCTTTCTATGAGTCCTTTAAGGTCATCGGGCAATTCGGACGTGAAGTCCATCTGCTTTTTTGTCGTGGGATGTACAAAGCCCAGTGTCCTGGCGTGTAATGCTTGACGTGGACATTGCTTGAAGCCGTTGAGAACAAACTGGCGGTAGCTTCCCGTGCGCTCACCTCGCAGTATCTCTGTGCCTCCATATCGTTCGTCGCTGAATAGTGGATGGCCTATATGGCTCATGTGGGCTCTTATCTGATGTGTACGACCGGTCTCAAGAATGCACTCCACTAATGTAACGTATCCGAAACGTTCAATCACATGGTAGTGTGTTACGGCAGGCTTTCCCGTCTCTGAGTCTTGAGGGAATACAGCCATCCGAAGGCGATCCTTGGGGTCGCGTCCAATATTTCCTACAATTGTACCGTTGTCCTCAACAAAATTGCCCCAAACCAAGGCATTGTAGCTTCGATGAGTGGTCTTGTTGAAGAATTGCACTCCGAGACTTGTCTTGGCTTCAGGTGTCTTCGCTGCAACAATCAAGCCGCTCGTGTCCTTGTCGATTCGATGCACCAAGCCTACTTGTGGATCGTTTGGATCGTAGGAAGGCAAGTCGCGCAAGTGCCATGCAATGGCATTTACCAGTGTTCCATGAAAGTTGCCGCAGCCAGGGTGTACCACCAATCCCGCTGGCTTGTTTATCACCATCAACTGGTCGTCTTCGTAAACGATGTCGAGTGGAATGTATTCTGGTTCAATGGTAGTGTCGTAGTGTGGGCGGTCGAGCATCAGCGTGACGATGTCGCCTGGACGCACCTTGTAGTTGCTCTTAACGGGACGTTCGTTTACGTGCACGAATCCCGCTTCTGCAGCCTTTTGTATGCGGTTGCGGCTTGAGTGCTGCAGCTTCTCGAACATGAACTTGTCTATGCGGACCGGAATCTGGCCGCGGTCCACCTCAAAGCGGAAATGCTCGTAGAGCTGTTGCCCCTCGTCCAGCTCGTCGTCTGTGAGTTGTTGTACATCGGGGGTGTATTCTTCACTCTTCATTCTTCACTCTTCATTTTTCATTCTTCATTCTTCACTCTTCACTCTTCACTCAACTCCTCATTCGCTCCTTCATCTTCCGATGGTGGCGCCGTAACTTCCTCGAACTCATCGACGTTGTCGGCGTATCCGTCCTCTACAAATTCTTCGCCTTGGTTGTCGAAATCAGCAAATCCATCGGTGTACTTCCCGTCACCAATGATGAGTGTCAACGGATGCTCTATTGGAACGCGGTCGCCGGCAGTAAGGCGTCGCCCACGGCATATTACTCCATACACCCAATCTTTCTCTCCGTCCACATATTTGGGATTGAGCAGTTTGAATCCCATTGCAGTCAACTTCGCCGTCGCCTCGCGCACGCTGCTGTTGTCGATTATGTCAGGTATGGCAAATGTTGGCGACGAGGGAGAGTTGACGGTCACGTAAATAGTGTGTCCTTCCTTCACCTTAGTGCCGTAGCCTGGGCTTTGGGCCAATATGAAATCAGCCGGAAGCCTACGGTTGTAGCCCGAGTCCGAAACGATGATTCTCAACCCGTTTTGCTCTATTAGATAGTTGGCTTCGGTAAATTTCATGCCTTTGATGTTAGGCACGGTTATTCCTTCGCCGTGATGGGTGTAGATTTCCAACCCGTATTTCACGCCAAAGCACAATCCCACAATGACGATGGCCATTGCTATCAGATTTCCCCATACATAGCGGCTTGTCAACTTGCCGAGAAAAACTCTTGTCTTCATAATTCTATTGCTTTGCAAAGGTACACTAATTTGCAGACACTACAAAATAAATTAAGGAAAAAAAATAAAAATAGCAAAGGAAGCAGCATTTTAGTGATGTTTCAAGAGCTTTTGCAAGGTCACATTCGTAGCATTAAAAAATCATAAAAGTTTCTGTTGCCGTTGGAAACATTTGTAGATGTAAGGAAAAAGAATTATCTTTGCAACTGAAACCTTTCCGTTCATAACGCTTTGAATGTGCGTTCAAAATCTTTGAACGTGCGTTTATAGTACTTTGAACGCCGATTCAAAGCCTTTGAACGAAAAATTCTCAGTAGGCTTTAAAAAATAGAATAAGTAAACAACAAAATTTTTTCAGGCAATGGCAAACTATTATCTACAGGAGCTGCCCAATCTCGACAAGCAGGGGAAGCGAAGGGTCTATCCAAAACTAAGTGTCAATCGCACGATGACAACCGACGACCTGATAAAGCAGATACAATCATACCACCGCGGTGTCTCGCCGGCTATCATCGGTTCGGTCGTCACAAGTCTGACCGACACGCTGAAGCGTATGCTCTCGATGGGCTACAACGTTTCGATAGACGACCTCGGAATCTTCTCGCTCTCGCTGCAGTTCGAGGACAAGAAGCCAAAGGAGATGGAAAGCGATGGCGACAGGATGGCGTATCGCAAGGTAGGAGTGAAGGACGTGAACTTCGCAGCATCGAAAGACGTGCTGAAGGACTTGAGGCGCATGACCGAGCTCCAGCGTGACATGCAGGGCGTGAACTGCATACGCAAGATTGACACCACCTTTGATGAACGTCTTTCCATGGCTTTGGACCACATCGACACCCACGGATTCCTCACCCTCAGCGACTACGTGAGCCTCACGCACCTGAGCCGCACCGCCGCTTCGCTGGAGCTGAAGGAAATCGTCAACATGCCGCAGTCGCAGATAACCGACAAGGGAACGGGAAGCCATAAATGCTGGGTGAGGAAGGCTGAGGTCAAGCAATAAAGGTCGTGAGGGACAGGCACTTTGGTTCATTTCAAACCTGTCCCTACGATTCATTTTTGATTAACTATTAGTGTGTTCAATTTTATGTACCCAAGACAAAAATATCTTTTATTGTTTGGAACAGCAATTTACAGCAATATAACGGACACTTTTTAATATTAAAAAAAGGTTTAATGTTTGGCGATGCCAAATTAATTCCTTAACTTTGCAGCGAGTTACGGGCAAATCACTCCTGCAACATACTTGAAGGTAATGGGTATATACATCAACAGAGGCAACAGAGAATTCAGCGACATCGTCGCTCATGAATATGTTGACAAGACGTCTCTCATACCAATTATCAACTCAACGCTCAACTCAGAGTTCCGCTATGGCTGTGTCACACGCTGCCGACGGTTTGGCAAGTCGATGGCGGCAAGGATGTTGTGCGCCTACTACGACAAGTCGTGCGACTCGCGCGAACTGTTTCGAGGATTGAAAGCCGAAAAGGACAAATCGTTTGACACATATCTGAATAAGTATTATGTGATATGCGTAGATATGACCGACTTCACTACAAGATACAGGAATGAGAAGGACATAGTGAAGATTATCCAGAATAGAATCATAAACGATGTTTTGGCTGAATTCCCTCAGATAAGCAGACAGGACGACGATGACCTAATGGAAGTCCTCTACCGTATCAGCGAAAGCACTGGCGAGCGTTTCGTGATGATTATCGACGAGTGGGATGCCATCATGCGTGAGTTGGGTAATGACGAATACATCACCACATCATACGTTGACTTGCTCCGCCGCCTGTTCAAAGGCTCAGGCTCTAACACCGTGTTTGCCGGAGCATATCTCACTGGAATATTGCCAATAAAGAGATACAACACCGAGTCGGCATTGAACAACTTCCGCGAGTATTCGATGATTAATCCCGGCAAAATGGCCACGTCTCTTGGATTCACTCACAAAGAAGTGGAAGAGTTATGTGAAAAATCCGGTATGGATATCAAAGAGATGGAACGCTGGTATGACGGCTATCGCATAGGCGATGAATCCCATATTTTCAATCCCTATTCCGTAATGCGAGCCATTGACGACAACCGTTACCAAAGCTATTGGACTACAACCAGCGCCTACGATTCGGTTGTCACCTACATACAGATGAACTTCGACGGACTGAAGGATGACATAATAAGAATGATTTCGGGAGAGCGCATATATGTAGATACTACAGAGTTCCTGAATGATATGCGCATTGTCAGAAGTAAAAACGATGTATTCACCGTGTTGATTCATCTCGGCTACTTGGCATACGATGGTGATTCACAAGAATGTTACATCCCGAACAAAGAGGTTGCAGACGAGATGAACAATGCTATAAAAGCCACGTCGTGGGAACCATTAATCAAGACGATACAAAACTCCAAAGCCCTTCTCGCTGCCACCATCTCGGGCAACGAACAGACAGTGGCCCAAGCCATCGACAAGGCTCACGACGAGAATACGAGCATCCTATCTTACAACGACGAGAACTCGCTTGCCTGCGTGCTAACCATTGCATATATATGGGCAAGAAACGAATATGTCATCCACCGCGAGTACGCCACAGGAAAGGGCTATGCCGACCTTGTGATGATTCCCCGTCGCAATGTCTCGAAGCCAGCCCTCGTCATTGAGCTGAAGTTCAACCATTCCATAGATACAGCCCTCGACCAGATAAGGCGCAAGGACTATCCCACGAAGATAGCGGAATACTCCGGCGACATCCTTCTCGTAGGCATCAACTACGACAAGGAGACGAAGCAACATACTTGCAAGATAGAACGACTTGCAAAATAGAAACTTATGAGTGAATATAAAATACTGCTTTTGTCCGAGGGAAAAGACTTGTCAGAACCAGACCTTGAAAAGATTAAGAACAAGAGATTTGAAGACTCTGTGATTAAAACAGATGACACCATTCGAGTGCTGACATCAGGTGACGATTGCGACGATGAAGATATTGACGTCTTCGTGGGGATAGGAGTCTATGCGGAAGAAGTAAGACTTCGGGCACAAAAAGCAAGAAGACCAGCCTTGTTGTGCGACATCGACTGCTCGCTGTCTGCCTTTGATGATATCGATGTCACCATTCCATATACATGGGGATTGTTCAGCAGAAGCAACAAGGACAAAGAGGAGGCTTTCCTTAAACATTACAACCTGTCATTTGTCTATGACGCTGATGTCGTGGATTATATCGCCTCCCTGGTATTGCACATGCTTGAGGAATTTTCCTTCCATGGCAAATACAACACCAACTTCGTATATAAGAAACAGGCGGAGTTCATCCACGAATTCACCCAGTTCTATCTCGACAAGATGAAACAGTTGGTTGAGGCCGATGGTTTCGTGCGTGAAGACATCAAGGGCGATTTCAACCATATTATATATAGGTATAGGCCCGACGATGCGGAAAAGCCTTTCAAGTCTATTGACGGACGCGACTACGACTTCGTGATTGAATACCACCGCGGCAAGCCCTCGGAGGGAATATACTATGGCGTTAAGGGAGAAGTGCAGGAAGGCGACTTGGAGGAGCAATGCGAGAAGTTCCGCAAGGAGTGGCCCAACATATTCATGAGAGAACATAAAAACAGAAAATCTCTGACAGATTTACAAAAGGCAACAACTGACCTCCTTAACGATACGTTTAATTGGAAAGACTATCTAAAGTGCTTTAAGCCGACTGACAATTTCCTCAAAAAGAGATATTGGCTCTTTTGGATTACGCTCAACGACGATGAAGACGTCAGAAGCGTTGCGGCACTTGCCGTAAAGCTAATGTCGAGAACTTTTGAAGAATACCTGTGGAAAGGGACTGAATTTAAGGATAGGGAGAATCAAGAGAAGAAGGGAAGGGGACGGCCAGTAAAGTGGGATAAGAAAGACAACTATCTGCATATCCCCTATTTTTCTGATGAGGCATACTGTCTCTTATGCGAGTCGTATGGCAGCAAGAAAACTCTTGACGGTTGGATATGTTCCATGCAAACAGAAGGAATCCTCCACAAAGAACCCTTGTTTGACAAATGCTACCGACTAAACATCGATGCGAAAGAATTCATCCTTGATTACGTAAAAAGTTCCGATAACGAACACAATATTGAATCGCCTTTCAAAAAGGTAAGGCATAATGCCGCCAAATATTATTACGACTTACTCGACAGGTTGTTTATGCTCAAGGACGGCAACAAGTCAGAGGGATATTTTCGACAGTTAGGGAGAAATGAGTAACTTTATTTTTCACGTGTAAATTATTCACGGAAAAAGGCATTTACTTTGCAGCCGAAATCAAAGAAAAATTATTCCGCCATGTCCCCTTCTCTAAGAATACCGCCAATTTTCAACGACAGGGGACAAGCATGACGATGGTTCACGTCCTTGGGGCGTGAGCCATTCGGCGTATATATAGCCGCACCGTAAAGTTGTTGCGGCAAATGTAAAAAAAAGATAAAGCGAAAGGAAAATAATATTCCTTTTCCTTGGACATTTGGAATAAATAGACTATCTTTGCAAAGCATATCCTAACTTCCAGAAGCTGGAAACAAGCAATGGGCAGGAATACGTATTCATTCCTGCATCCCGGCAATGGGACACAGACAGAATACATGGGTTAATTAAAATCATTAATTACGAAACAGATACCAAAGCAATAATAACATAACATTGAGCTTTTAGCTCTTGTTCTCTTCTCTAAGAATACCGCCAAATTTTCAACGACAGAGGACAAGCAGACTGGAGGTTCACGTCAACAAGGCGTGGACTGTTCTGTACTTGTCGGTCGTGTGGTCACTTGGCGGTAACCCTTAGAGAAGGCAAGCAATGGAATGGTTGCACGCCATTTCTTTGCCTATTGTCCTATCAAATTCAAAAAATGCAAATATGAACCATTATGAACTTGACACGCATCATAAAAATGTTTATCTTTGCACGAAAAATTTATGCTATATGTTTAGAGGAAAGAAAAAATTCAAATGCGATGACTGCTGCCATGTCTTCGAGGCCATGGACATCGAATGGCAAGCCACGGCATACTCCCAGCCGATTCAATGCCCCAAGTGCGGCAGCCGCCACACCATGCCAAACTCCTTGTTCGGGTTTGTTGACAAGGGGGCGTATAGGAGGATATGGGAGGAAATAGAGAAATAACTGAAACGAAATTATTATATGGACGAAAACAAGAGAATCTATAAACTAAAAAATATAAAACTATATGGAACAAACATTTGATTCAATTCTGGCTTCAATGCTGGAAGAGTACGAAAAGAATCCATCCATGGATGTTGATTCTTTTATCAACAAGAAAATGCAAGAGTTTGGCATTTCAAAAGAAGGGATGCAGATGTTGCAAGAGACAAATGAATATCTTACAGCTTTTGATGAACAATACGCTTCTTTGGTTGCCGCCAAAGAGAATGGACAAAGTAGAAAATCATGGATGCTTCAAAAAATGGACGGCATTATGGAGGGACGCACAGAACAGGAGAAGGCCGCAATTGCCACTGCCATCTCAGAAGCAAAAGAGAGTGTTATTAACGATAGTATTTCCCAAGAACAATAATAGCGTTTGCCATGAAGTTTACTGAATATAACGAAGAATACGGAAGAAATGAATTTGGTAGTCACCTCAATGACCTTGTAACCAAAGAATACGCTGTAGAATCTGTCAATCTTGAGAATCAGATTGCAGCAGAAGAAGCAATGCCCGAAGGTAAGGAACTGAAATGTGTCAAAGAGTATCTTGATGCTTCTCTTACTGACGAGAGAAACATCAAGATGAAGAAACTTTATGCAACTGCCGCTATTATTGCCAAAGAGAAAAAGCTTCAGCCGGAATTTGAAAAAATAAACAATTCTGCTTCCATGGCATCTGTTGTCGATAACGGATTGAACCGCTATAAGGTGGCTTATCTGACTGCATCAGGACAACTTGACCCTGTCGACGCTGCAGATGCTTTGATTGATTATGCTGCAGCACGAGCAGTGGCTATTGCAGACAAAGTAATTGAAAAGGGTGTTCCTTTGGCATTGAACAAATTGGTTGATGTCATTGCCAAGAAATACCCATCTGTAGAAGTGTTAAGACCGATTATTCAAGCAACTACACAGCATGTAACACCTGTTGTAAAACAATTTGTAAGGAAAGGCATTAAGACCGTTGCCGACACCGCTAAGAGTGTCGTCAGAAAAGTAGCTTCCACCGTAAAGAATGTTGCGACTAAGATTTTGAATTTCTTAAACGCATAACGAAATATGAAATTAGATCCAACAGGTAAACCTATACGTATTAGGATTAATGTGGGAGGTGAAGAACATTCCACATTGAAATCATTGATAGACAAAATTAAAAGCCAAGATTTTGTCGTTGATGAATTATGTCAGTTGTGGCAGAATGGTTCTTTGGCTCGTTGGCTTGTTCAAATAGGTGAAAAAAGCACTAAATCGAAACTGCCAGAAAGCAAACATGGCAGTTCTCCTACACAATTGGAAATCAGCCGTCTATTGGCTTGCTTTGGCATTAAGGATGCCCAAGCTGTCAATAAGAAAATGGTAGAAAAATATAAAAAAGAGAATAACGCCGTCGCTTTAGTTAAAGCCCTTGACATTATGGCTCGAAATGGAGACAATGATGCCGCTTTTGAACTTAGTGGATATTATGCCAGGGGAGAATATGGAATACAAAATGATGAATCTATGAGTTTTAAATACTCATTAATGGCAGCACAAAGGGGACATGTTCGGGCGCAATCAGATGTCGGTTATGATTATTTTGAAGGATTTGGTACAAACAAATCTATTTCAAAAGCATTAGAATGGTTAGAAAAGGCTTTAAAAAAAGGAAGTATAGAAGCGGCTGATACATTGGGAGATGTGTATTCTTCGGAAGAGGATAAAGAAACATTTTCTCTTCCAAAAGCTGCATATTATTATAAGTATGCAGCTGATAATGGTTATGATTTTGCCAATCTTGGTGCTGCAGATTGTTTATATTGGTTAGATAAAGAAGAGGAGGCTTTGCCATACTATGATAAAGCATATCAGACAAATAGTATATGTTTTGATGAAGAAGATATCTACCATTTTGCAGATTTGCTATTACGTTATAGACCAAAAGACAAGAGAGGAATGGAATTATTAAAAAAGTCTGCTGAAGAGGGTTGGTCAGAAGCACAGGCATTGTTAGGTCTCTATTATTGCAATGGTGAACAAGGTCTTGAACAAAATCAAGAAGAAGGTGTAAAGTGGATTCGAAAAGCTGCACATGAAAATGATCCTCTTGGCCTGAAACTTATGGGTGATTGCTATTTTTGTGGAATTGAAGTTCACGAAAACGCTGAATTGGCTCAGAGTTATTATAAAGAAGCGGCTTTGTTAGGACGGACAGATGCTCTTAAAGAATTCATTTCACTTGTTGAGGGCATAATAGCTTATCGCCCTTTTAATTACCTTGAAAAAGAATTGAGAACAGCTATTAAACATGCCGCCAATAATGGATTGAAAGAGGCTCAAGATTTTGTAAGGAAATATAGTAATTGGTTAAAATGAAGAATTGAATATGAACAATAAGATAGTTGCAGATTTTCAAAAGATGGTTGATGTCAATCGTCCTATCATCTATATTCATAATTTTGACTTTGCCCGTGTTGATGAAATAGTAAGGAAAGCCATTGGCAAAGAGACTATCATAGAATGGAACCCTGCTACTGGTACAACCAATTTTGACACTCGCATTGAAAGAGGCAGCGGTAAAGACCAACCTTTGGTAGATTTTCTACGTAATGAATATACGCAAGAGATTGAAGATGGCAAACCCGTCAATCAGAAGTTTATCGTTTTACGCGAAATACAGGACCTAATAGATGATCCCGCAGTGAAATCGCTTCTTGCGTTCATGTCACAGCGTAAACTATATGACAGAAAATACGAGAAGACCGTGGTTATCATCTCATCTATTAACAAAGTGCCGGAAGAACTGAAACAGTATATATCATATTTGGACATTCCCTTGCCAAACAACACTGAAATTAATGATTTGATTGACAATCATGTTATTCTAAATGAATTTGACCAATTTAAGGAAGAAGACCGGATAAAACTAATGCCCTCGCTTTCTGGTATGTCGGCATACGAAATAGACCGTATGCTCGATATGGCAATGAGCAGTAATGGAACGTTGAGTGCAGAAGACAAAGAGATGATTCTGAGACAGAAGAAGCAGATGGTAAGACAATCCGGTATTTTGGAACTTGTTGACACACCGACAAATATTGACGAAGTGGGTGGATTGAATGCCTTGAAAGAATATATTAAGAGGAAGTCAAAAGTCTTTGCTAACTTAGGTGATGCCAAAACCAATGGAGTTTCTGTGCCCAAGGGTGTATTTCTCGTTGGTATGCCTGGTAGTGGTAAATCCCTCTGCGCCAAGGCTTGTGCTGCTCTATTTGAAGCCCCATTGCTTAAGATGGACATGGGTAGCATGATGGGAAAGTATGTAGGAGAGAGTGAGTCACGACTACGAAATGCAATTAGAATAGCGGAGGCCTCAGCTCCTTGTGTTTTGTGGATTGATGAGATTGAGAAGGCTTTCTCTGGAGTTGGGGGCAACAACGATATCTTGACCCGCATGTTCGGGTATTTCCTTACTTGGATGCAGGACAAGGAAAGTGCCGTTTACGTGATAGCCACTGCCAATAATGCAGTGTCCCTTCCTCCTGAGTTAAAGCGTAAAGGACGATTTGACGAAATCTTCTGCGTCAATCTTCCTGATGAAAAAGAGCGTGCAAAGATTTTTGAGGTTCATTTAAGAAAGAAAATGAAAATTGTGAAGAACTTACGTTTCTCTGACAATGACTATCTTCAATTAGCTAAAGTGTCTGACGGATTTAATGGAGCAGATATTGAGTCTGTAGTCAATGACACATTTGAAATTTGCTATTTGAATGGCAAGAAGTCCGTAACTGTTGCTGAACTCAAAGAAGTGGCAAAAGAGACTGTAAGCATATCAAAATCATGCAAGCAGCAAATAGAATCCATGCGTAAAGTATTCCGGGAAAGTAGTTTCAAGGATGCTACAACAGGAAAAATCTCAAATACTTCGACGTAGTAAGATTTTCAATTGTGCTACAGATAGTTAACATATATTTTAAAATATCCAGACTTTTAGACGACTATGAATTTGTTTTATAAGGAATTAGAATGATGGAACATAACAATCTGTTTTTTGAGCCTTATATAGGAGGCTGTTTTGATGAAGGATTCATAATTGATGATTCAATAGGGCCTGTGAAACTGATGGTTTTAGGGGCAAGTTTTTATTGTGATCTATCAAACTGCGCATACCATAAAAGATGTACAGAAAACTCAGAAGATTTTGATGACAAATGTCCTGCTGAAGGATATCGTGGGAGCTATGAAAATGCCGAGCGTGGAATGTATTTACATGAAAGTCCTAAGATAGAAATAGAGAGCTATTTAGGAGGAGCATATTATCCAACTTATGACAGGTTTGTTAAAGTAATTCTGAATCTTAATCAAGCTCCTCAGACCTTTGAAAAAGAAAAAGTATGGGAGCATGTTATGTTCAATAATTATATTCAGCATTTCATAAAAACAGAAAAAACTCCCCAATATAATAGGAATAAGGATTTATTTGACAATGATTTTGAGGGTATCTTTTCACTGATAAAATCGCATATGATAGAATGTGTTGTCGTATGGGGAAAGCCTGTTAGAGAAGCACTTAAGGCAAATTTTGAGAAGGGTGGTATTCCTATAGAGAATTTAGATGGGAAAAACTTCAATCACATAATAAATATTGATGACAGAGAAATCGTTTTCTGTTATTTTGACCATCCTTCTTGTCCGACATTTATGACAAAAGAATCTAAAGAAGAGCACCGTAACTATTTTATTAAAGCATTACAAAAGGTTGAAGAATTAGCACAAAACAAGAATGTAATTGTTTAATTTAAGGTCATCGTCATGTATTACTTTCAACAAGAAATCAAGGAGCGCACTGGGTGGTCGGATGCCATCGTGCGCTTCCTCCACTCACGTGAGGAGGCAGAGGTTTATATAAAGGCGGGGCTTGTGGAGCGGCGTATTGGAGGAAGGGCTGCTCTTGTAAGGACGGATATTGATTGGCGAGCATTCAACTGCCGTCAGGAATGGCTGAAGGAGAAGTTTGCCGACTGGGACAAGTGGCAGGACTATAACAACGCAGACCTAATAGGCGAGGGATGGCCTCCGCGCGACAGCAACGGTGACCCATACGAGTTGCACCATATAGGCCAGCAACAGGATTCACCCTTTGCTGAACTGACATGGCAGGAACACATGGGCGATGGCAACAATGCCATCCTCCATCCTAACCGGGAGTCTGCCATCGACCGACAGCAGTTTGATGGCGAGAAATCACGCTATTGGCAAGACCGCTTCAAGGCTTTCAGCAAGGACGAAATAAAAAGAATCTATGGCTAAAAATATTATCCGCTTATGCCACAAATAGTTAATTTGGGAAGAGAACTCGTGCGAATCAATATGCAGAAGAACAGTGTTGAATATTCGCAGAATGGGGGACGGAGCTGGGTGATGCGGTGCAGCAACAACTCGTATGGCACATTCAGGGATTTGCTCGTGTATGGGCGTGAGTTGCTGGCTTGCACCAGCAAGGGACTTTATGTCAGCACCAACGAGGGACGCTCGTTCACACAACGTTGCTCTAACAGTTCTTCTTACGGAGACTTCATCAATCTGCAGGATGCCGGTTCAGAACTGCTCGCCAACACCAGCAAGGGGCTGTATTATTCGAGGAACGAAGGGCGTTCGTGGGTGATGTGGTAGATATTGTCATACAAATAGGTAAGTAAGCGATTCATTTTTGCACATTTTTTGAGATTTCTTTGGAGATATGAAAGAAAAAATATAATTTTGCCGCAAATAAAGCAGCTATGACAATAGATTGTTCTTGAATTGTTAGAAAGTGGGAAAAAGGGGATTTTTGAGTTGATGGAGGCATGTGGTTATAAAGATAGAGGGAACTTCAGAAAATCAGTCCTTAATGTGCTAATCAGCAATAAAATGATAGCGATGACTCATCCTGAGAATCCGAAACACAGGAATCAACGATACGTCAAGCTATAAAGCAGCTGAAGCCTTCTGTCGCAAGTGACGGACATTCGTAAAAGCAATATAAAATAATAATAAGGTAAAATAATATGGCGTTACCAATAAAAATACACGGAAGAAATCCCTGATAGGCAGCGTATTATACTAAAATTAATGGCTAAAGATTGCACTATAACTTCGGAAAAGAAACCGGAAAAGAAACCGGTTACAGCAAGAACTTTAGAGAAAGATATTGCCCAACTTAAACAATATGGCATACTCACTAGTGAAGGCGGTCGCAAAAATGGCCGTTGGTGATAACTCAATCTTGAAAGATTTTGCTTCTTTATGGCGCAATTATAGTCATATTAATATATTATAAACAACTATGAGCAAGAAAGAGAAGATACGCAAACGGTTATTAAAATCTTGGACAAAGATTGCATGTGGCATACGGTATAAATATGCTGCAACTGAGGAAACGTACAAGAATTCTATACAGGAAATAGAAGATGAGATGTCTGACGGTGGGAAACTACTGCCACTATCGTCGCGCTATAGAAACAAGAGTATTAACGTGCAGAAAAGAGTATTGCGTAGAATCATTGAAAAGAAACAGTCTCAAATGGCACATAGATTCTTTGGACATACCGACAATCTATTGACAAAAAGAATAGCAAATGTTTTCTCTAAACGTTGCATAAAAGAATGCATAGACTGAATAGTCATTATTTTTTGGAAAAATATGAACGAATAACTAAAACAATAATAATATGAAAGTTAAAGAACTCATACTGATTATTATCACCTATATGATATGCATAGAAGTATCAGCACAAGGGTTTCCACCTGAAAAGAGAATTTATTTATTAGACATAACTGCTTCGATGACAGGATATGGTGAAGGCAACAAAGATATCTTTGATAAGGTAAAGAATCAACTGATAAAGGCTATAAGTGAGGTTGACAATGTCACGGAAATTGTTGTAGTACCATATACAACAAAGACCTATCCAGTCATCACTGGAACAAAGAAAGAAATAATTTCTCAACTTAACGACATCAAAACGTTAAAGGAAGACACTAACATTGATGCCGCGTGGGCAAAGGGATTAAGTCTTTTGGATTCTACAAAAGTTAATTATTTGTTTTTGTTGACGGATGGGCGTCACAACAACGGTGTTGAAAAGGCAGAGTTCTATAATAACCTGTCTTATTGGAAATACAAATCAAGAGAGAAATTCTTTTTTGCATTCTATATTATGTTAACAGAGAATGCAGATGACCAGGAAATTAGAAATATCGCTCGTGCTACTCCGCAGATGTGGAGTCTCATGAGTATGGATGTTAATGTCACGTTTGTCCTGACGCCATTCTCTTTAAAAACAAACACCTACGGAAAAAAAGAAATGGCCATAAGATTCAAATGCAACCATCCTGATGAATTGAAGAAATTGTCGGGATTCAAAGTAATAGAAGATGAAAATCCATATTATACATTCACAAAATCGTATATTGATTTAAAAAGTCAAACTATACGAATCGCATTTAAGGAAAAGATAGAGCATGTCAAGATTCCTGTGGAATACAAGTTAGGTGTTCATATCCATTATGACCATCAGAAAACTCCTCTATTGTTCTTTACGCCAGACCAACTATCCATAAAGATGGGTAACAGGGGTAAAAAAACGATGATATTTAAACAAGATGTATTTAGAAGATCAAATAAATAGGCTTTACTATGAGACATTCACAATTATTTGTAATCTTTCTGATATTATTTTCTTCATGTTCAAGAGAAATAGCTGATTATGATTTTGGAGAGTTTGAGTATGATGATCCCTTTTACGGAATCAGTGAGGAATACAGGCCAGAATGTCTAAAGAAGACATTAGAGTATCCTCCGTTTTCTTGGTTTACTGATGACTCAACTTATCAAAGCGCTTATTTGTTTCATGTTGAATTCAATGAGGAATGTGTCAGAGACAAAGAACCTGTAGAATTCTGCATTACAGATCCTGCAGGTAATGTGATTAATTACCTATCAATAGAATGTGAAGGTATAGTTACACATAATGGGGTTTTCTATGTTTACCCTAATGCTTTGCAAAAAGACATTTACATTCTTGTTGATGCTCCGCTTGAGATTGGGGATAGAATTATTACAGGAAATATCGTCGTCAATAGGGAAACTATAGATGAGGTTAATGAAGCTGGGATAACCAATCCTTATCAGTCTATTGGCACTTTCTATTTTGCTCATAGAGTGTCTATGAATTGGGTCATTATACTATTGTGGCTTGTATGTTTAGCATTGATTCTATTCCTTATCTTCATTTTCATTAAATGGGTTTTCGGAATGATACTAACATCATGTTCATCTTTGACATCTTCATTCAAGTCCCCGATGACAAGTATTTCGACAAAACGATCCGCCAAAAAGACATTCGACAAACAAACGAATAAAAAGAAAAAGGAGAAAAAGAAAAAACAAGAAAATGACGAAGAGAATGACAGGGAACTTTTAGCTTGGGAGGCCCTTCAGAAAATGAATACTCTGTACAATAAATTATCAGATGGAATCAGAATTGGAGATTATTATAAACTTAATTATAGAATAAATCAATTACCAGAACCATGGCGTTCCATAATGAACAATTATAACCGCAGCGGTGAAACGAAGAAACCCAGCGACAGCGATGGCGTATGGAGCAGAAGTAGCAATTGTATTGATTTTTGGAGACCTAATAAAACTCTTATGCCCAAAGGACAAGGAAATGACAGCAACTATAATCCAAATAGATGGACCTTGCTTGAATTCCTACGTAATAAAGGGAAGCAGGGGTATGTATCTTTTATAAATGGTTATCCAGATTTCAAACCTTTTGCATACATGACATTCAGATGTGATATACCACTAAAAATGGAAACGGACAGGAATAAACTTCATCCATACATTATAAACAACGTATTGCCAAACCTGATGGGGTGCGATGTAGAAAATGTAAAAAAAGTATTAGGTGATGAGAAATTAACTATTCATGAGAATGTTGATGGTTCCTTCTCATTGGTTCATCTTTCTATTCATGGTTCAATTCCTCACAATGGTGGAGTATATTTGTGTAAAAAGCTCTGTAGTGGTCCTTGTATGCCAACTGTTTCAAACTCACGATTCGTTATTAACGTGGTAATATAGCAATCTATAGTTAAAATGTTATCCGCTTATGCCACAAATAGTAAACTTAGGAAGGGAACTCGTGCGCATCAATCCCGCAAAAAACAGCATCGAATGCTCACAGAACGGCGGACGCAGCTGGGTGATGCGGTGCAGCAACAGCTCGTATGGCACATTCAGGGATTTGCTCGTGTATGGGCGTGAACTGCTGGCTTGCACCAGCAAGGGACTTTATGCCAGCACCAACGAGGGACGCTCGTTCGTTCCCCGTTGTACAAATACGTCCTCCTACGGCGACTTTCTCAACCTACAGAATGCAGGAACAGAATTGCTTGCCAATACCACGAAGGGACTATACTATTCGAGGAACGAAGGACGTTCGTGGGTGAGGAGGTAGATATTATCCACAAACAACCCACAGATATATTAATAAAGACAAACAAAGCAATGTAATGATGAAATATATCAAAGTTCTTGACAAACGCAAGAAACTGTTCGGTATAAAGATTGAGGGGCATAAGGATTGGCATGTACCCCCTATGTTCGAGCAATTAGGAATAGGGGAATGGGCCAACGAAGCGGATGGCACTTGGTTCAAACAGAACGGGAAGTATGGCTACTATAGCATCGCAGAGCGGCGCGTGGTCATACCAGCTCTATATGGCTATCCGCTATCCTTCAACAGCAAGGGCAATGCTGTTACGTGGAAGGACTACAAGGCAGGTGCCATCAACAAGGAGGGAGAGACCGTCATCCCGTTCATCTATGATGACTGTGCATTTTGTAACCATGAACAGGATCTGCTGCCCCATAAACCAGAGTATGACAACAAGGAAGTAGAGACCATGACACTTGAGGAATTGGAGGACAGAATCAGAAAAGAGTTCTTGCTGTTGTTGGAGTTGGGGTATGAGCATCAAAAAAAGTGGACTTTCTCTAAGGAACACCAGGAAAAGATTGAGGAACAAGAGCGGAAGGTGAAGTCGCTAGTGTGTGACCGTAGGCGAATGATGGACTGCACGTGGGTGCATAATCTGGAGAACGCCAAAAGAATAGGCAGAACCAACAGACTGTTGATGCGTGCCGTGAGCAAAGCCATCAAGTTGGGAAAGAAAACATCGAAATCCCTACAGTGGTTAGAAAAGGTAAGTAACACTGTGCATTATGAGGTTGAGGTGTATGTGCATCCTGAATGGCAGGACAGCAAGAGCGACCTGAGATACAAACGTATGTTTAAGTCGTCTGCCAAGGAGAACAACAGATTCATGGACGAAGAGGATAACCTCGCGGACACACATATTTGGAACATCATAGCTGCTATTGGCGGCTATATGAAATTCAACGGCAAGGGAAGCTGCTTCGAGGCGTCGGCTTGCGGGTATGAGCCGGACTATTGGAATGAAAGGGAACTGACAGGAGACGAAGGCAAGTCGTGGGATGAATGTATTCACTACCCCGCATATCAGGACGAATACTTCACCATGCCTTTCCATCATTTATACTGCGACTGTTTCGACTATTCATTCGAAGACCTTTGCAATATCAACGATTTCCGGGTGAACGTAAATGTACGTCTTGTTACAAAGGAACAAGATTGATAAAAATACCAAAGATTTTGAGATTTTATTGTACCCTCCCTCCGTTCTTCCTCCGTTATACCTCATATGTTTACTCGATAAGACAAAGTTGTAAGCTCGATATAAATACGTTATGAGATGGACTTTACATCGAACTGACCATACACCTATTACGATGTCACAACGGAGTTGTATTGGAAGTATGTTGGAGCTGTAGCGGAGTGGGGACATGATATTCTATTATGTCGAACTCATAATTATATAATTAAGGTGTATCAGGAATAATGGTAATATTTACACTTTTTAAATGCAAATAGTTGTTAAATAATGAAAGTTTTTTGCCGAAAAGTTTGGAACGTATAGATTTTTGCCGTACCTTTGCACCCGCTTTCGAGAGTTAACGGCTTGAGGAGGCAATTGAGAAAGAGTTCTTTGAAAGATTTACATAACAGAGAAGTAGTAGTACAAGAAGAGCAA